>NZ_JBGLYN010000023.1:0-72608 GCF_047304045.1 Variovorax sp. Varisp85 | reverse complement strand
ATGCGCGCCACCGCGCGCTGGCCGGCTGGATCGCCGCGGGCGTACTGGCACTGCTGCTGATCGGCGTGGCGGGCCAGTGGGCCGCGAGGCGCGAGGCGAACTTCCAGGCCGACTCGATCCGCCGCGCCATGGAAGTCCATGTGCTGGGCCTGCGCGACGCCGCCGGCAAGTACAGCTACCTGCCATTCACCGCGAGCCTGCATCCGGACGTGCTGGCCGCGCTGGCCCATCCCCAGGACGCGGCCGTGAAGCAGCGCGCCAACCGCTATATCGAGGAGGTGAACCGGCAGGCGGGCTCCGACGCGCTCTACCTCATCGACCTGCAGGGCCTTACGCTGGCGGCCAGCAACTGGGCAACGCCGCAGAGCTTCGTCGGCGAGTCGTATGCCAACCGCCCCTACTTCCGCGACGCGCGCGCGGGGCGCAACGGCCTGTTCTACGGCGTGGGCCAGACCACCGGCGAGCCGGGGCTCTTCATCTCCGCGCCGGTGCGGCCCGACGGCGGCGCCGTGCTGGGCGTGGTGACGGTGAAGGTCAGCCTGCGCCAGCTGCAGGAAGCCTGGACCTTCTCGCGCGACCCGATCCTGCTGACCGACGCGCGCGGCATCGTGTTCCTGAGCTCGGTGCCGCCGTGGATGTACAAGGCCACGCGCGCGCTGGGCGCAGCGGAACTCGACGGCATGCAGCGCGACCAGCAGTACGGCGCGCGCACCAGCTTCGCGGCACTGCCGTGGAAGGTGGAGCGTGGCGAAGGCGAGCCCGGCTACCTCGTGCGCACCGACATCGGCGGCCAGCCGCGCCGCTTCCTCGCAGTGGACGAGCCGCTGCCCGACCTGGGCTGGACGCTGACGGTGATGGCCGACCACGCCGAAGTCACCCGCGCACGCGAGCGCACCTGGATGCTGGGCCTGCTGTGCGCCGGCGTGCTGCTGCTGGGCGGCCTGTACTGGCAGCTGCGCGAACGCCGCTTCGCCGAGCAGCGCGATGCACGGCGCGACCTGGAGCTGCGCGTGCGCGAGCGCACCCACGAGCTCGACGAGGCCCACGCGTTCCGCAAGGCGATGGAAGACTCGCTGCTGGTGGGCATGCGCGCACGCGACCTGGAGGGCCGCATCATCTACGTCAACCCGGCCTTCTGCGAGATGACCGGCTACGACGCCGACGAACTGCTCGGCAAGCTGCCGCCCTACCCCTACTGGCACCCCGACGACGTGGCGCAGCACTGGCGCCAGTACGACGCCATGATGAGCGGCCAGCCCGCGCGCTCGGGCTTCGAGTCGCGCCTGCGGCACCGCGACGGGCACGACGTGATCACCATGGTCTACACCGCCGCGCTGATCGACGCCGACGGCCAGCACAGCGGCTGGATGAGCTCGGTGGTGGACATCACCGAGCAGAAGCGCGCCGAGCTGCGCCAGCGCCAGAACGACGAGCAGCTGCAGCACGCCCAACGCCTGGCCAGCCTCGGCGAGATGGCCTCCACGCTGGCCCACGAGCTGAACCAGCCGCTGATGGCGCTGAGCAATTTTGCGAGCGCGGCCAAAGCCTTCGCGGAACAGGGCAACCAGCAGCTGCTGGTCAGCAGCCTCGACGAGACCATGGCGCAGGCCCAGCGCAGCGCCGAGATCGTGCGGCGCATCCGCGGCTTCGTGCGCCAGCGCACCGTGGGCACCGAGGACTGCGCGGTGGCGGCGCTGGTGGCGAACGCGCTGGCGCTGCTGCAGGGCGAGATGCGGATGCGGCAGGCGCGTGCCGAAGTCCGCATACCGGCGGGGCTGCCCGAGGTGCGCGGCGACCGCGTGCTGCTCGAGCAGGTGTTGCTGAACCTGCTGTCCAACAGCTTGCAGGCGATGCAGGCCACGCCGCCGGAACAGCGGCTCGTGGAGGTCGAGGCCGAGGTGCTGGCAGGACGCATGCACATCCGCGTGGCCGACCGCGGGCCGGGCATCGATGCAGCGCTGGCCGAGCAGGTGTTCGCGCCCTTCTTCACCACCAAGACCGGCGGACTGGGGCTGGGCCTGAACATCTGCCGCACCATTGTCGAGGCCCATCGCGGCCGGCTGTCCTTTGCCAACCGGGACGGCGGTGGCACGGTTTTCACCCTCGAGCTGGAGATCTCACCCCCATGAACGCTCTTGCCAACAACCTGTGCGTGGTGGACGACGACGAGGCCGTGCGCCGCTCGCTGGGCCTCCTGCTGCTGTCGCGCGGCTACGCGGTGCAGACCTTTGCCTCGGGCGAGGCCTTCCTGGCCGGCGCCGACCTGCAGCGCGCAGGCTGCGTGATCCTCGACCTGCGCATGGAGGGCGTGAGCGGGCTGCAGGTGTTCGATGCATTGCGCGCGCAGGACAGCCCGCTGGTCGTGATCTTCCTGTCCGGCCACGGCGACATTCCGATGGCCGTCGAGGCGGTGCAGAACGGCGCCTTCGGCTGGCTCGAGAAGCCCTGCAACGACGAGCGCCTGCTCGACAGCATCGCCCGGGCCCTGCAGCGCGCCGGCGAGATCGCCGTGCGCCGGCAGGCCCGCCAGGCCGCGCAGGCGCTGTGGGACAAGCTCACGCCGCGCGAGATGCAGGTCGCCCGGCTGGTGGCCGAGGGCAAGCCCAACAAGCAGATCGCCCTGGAACTCGCGCCGCTGGAGCAGCGCACGGTGGAAACGCACCGCGCCCACGTGTTCGCCAAGCTGGGGCTCGCGAACAGCCACCAGCTCGACCGGTTCCTGCGGGAACACGGGCTGTAGTCCTTTCTAGGTATTTACCCTTGCGTACCGATACGTAGCCGCACGGCGGGCGGCTACGGACGACAGCGCGCCGGCGGCCGGACAGACTTGCCGGTACGGTCTCGCGCGGCTTTGCGGCGGGCCGCAGCCAGAGACAAGGACACCTTTCCATGACCAACATCGCCAGTGCGAGCGTCGGCGCCTCCGGCCCGGACGCGACCGCCAACAACACGCCGTATACCTTCGAAGAAAAGCGCAAGCGCATCTTCGCCATCTTCGCCGCCTCGTCCGGCAACCTGGTGGAATGGTTCGACTTCTACGTCTACGCCTTCTGCGCCATCTACTTCGCGCCGGCCTTCTTCCCCAAGTCGGACCCGACCGTGCAGCTGCTGAACACCGCCGGCGTGTTCGCCGCCGGCTTCCTGATGCGCCCTATCGGCGGCTGGCTGTTCGGCCGCCTGGCCGACCGCAAGGGCCGCAAGACATCGATGGTCACTTCGGTCGTCATGATGTGCGTGGGCTCTCTGGTCATCGCCTGCCTGCCCACCTACGCGCAGATCGGCGCCGCCGCGCCCGCGTTGCTGCTGGCCGCGCGGCTGCTGCAGGGCCTGTCGGTCGGCGGCGAATACGGCACCACCGCCACCTACATGAGCGAAGTGGCCATGCGCGGCCAGCGCGGCTTCTTCTCGTCGTTCCAGTACGTCACGCTGATCGGCGGCCAGCTGCTGGCCGTGGTGGTGGTCGTGGTGCTGCAGCAGGTGCTCGACGAGGCCGAGCTCAAGAGCTGGGGCTGGCGCATTCCGTTCGTGCTCGGCGCCGTGGCTGCCGTGGTGGCCCTCATGCTGCGCCGCACGCTGACAGAGACCGCCAGCACCAAGACCCGCGCCGCCAAGGGCGCCGGCACCATGCGCGAGCTGTTCACGAACCACAAGCGCGCCTTCTTCGTGGTGCTGGGCTACACGGCCGGCGGCTCGCTGATCTTCTACACCTTCACCACCTACATGCAGAAGTACCTGGTGAATTCGGCGGGCATGTCGATCAAGACCGCCAGCAACGTGATGACGGCCTGCCTGTTCATCTACATGTGCATGCAGCCGGTGTTCGGCGCGCTGTCCGACCGCATCGGCCGGCGCAACAACATGCTGCTGTTCGGGGCACTGGGTGCGCTGATGACGGTGCCGGTGCTGAGCAACCTGCAGAGCGTCGGCAGCCCGCTGGCGGCGGGCGTGCTCATCACGCTCGCGCTGGCGGTGGTGAGCTTCTACACCTCGATCAGCGGCATCGTGAAGGCCGAGATGTTCCCGCCCGAGATCCGCGCGCTGGGCGTGGGGCTGTCCTACGCGGTCGGCAATGCGATCTTCGGCGGCAGCGCGGAGTACGTGGCGCTGGGGCTGAAGTCGATCGGGCACGAGTCGTACTTCTACTGGTACGTGACGGCGATGATGGGCGTGGTGTTCCTGGTGAGCCTGCTGCTGCCGAAGCAGGCGACGTACCTGCACCACGACAAGTAGACAGTGCTTCAGCGGGCGGCGCCCTGCGCGGCCAGCGCCAGGGTCCGCTTCGCGATGTTGACGAGGTGGATCTGGCTTGTTCCCTCGTAGAGGCGGAACAGCCGAACATCGCGGTAGAAGCGCTCGGCCACGTTGCCGGCGATGAAGCCGCTGCCGCCGAAGACCTGCACGGCCCGGTCGGCGACGCGGCCGCACATCTCGGAGGCGAACAGCTTGCACATCGACGCTTCCATCGTCACGTCGATGCCCTCGTCCCTCTTGCGCGCCGTCTCCAGCACCAGCGCGCGTGCCGCATGCACCTCGGTGTTGCTCTCGGCAATCATCTGCTGCACCAGCTGGAAGTCGCCGATGGGCTGCCCGAACTGCCGGCGCGACTGCGCCTGCCGCGCCATTTCCTCCACCAGCCGGATCGCAGGGCCGATGCACAGCGCGGCGAGATTGATGCGCTGCTTGTTCAGCGTTTTCATCGCCGTGCGAAAGCCCTGCCCTTCGACGCCGCCGACGATGGCCGAGGCCGGCACGCGCACACCTTCCAGCCTGACCTCGCCCACCGGCGAGCCGTGCTGGCCCATCTTGCGGTAGGGCTGCGAGGTCGACAGGCCGGGCACGCCGCGCTCGACCAGGAAGGCGCTGATGCCGGCCGCGCCCTTCGCGTTCGGGTCGGTCCGGGCGAACACGGTGAACAGGTTCGCAACCGGCGCGTTGGTGATGAAGCATTTCTGCCCGGTGATGACGAAGCTGTCGCCGTCGCGCACCGCCACCGTCTTCTGCGCCGTGGCGTCCGATCCGGCCTCGGGCTCGGTGAGCGCGAAGCAGCCGGTCAGCTCGCCGCTGGCCAGCCGCGGCAGGTAACGGCGCTGCTGCTCGGGCGTGCCGTCGACCACGAGCGACTCCGATGCGATGCCGGTGTTGCCTCCGAAGCGCGCACGGAATGCAGTCGCGACCTGCGACACCTCGAGGTTCACCAGCGTCAGTTCCTCGGTGGTCAGGCCGGCGCCGCCGAAAGCCTCGGGGATGCTGTGGCCGAACAGGCCGATCTCGCGCATGCGCTGGACGACCGGTTCGGGAATCAGGTCGTCACGGTCGACCTGCTCCTCCAGCGGCAGGCATTCGTCATGGATGAACCGGCGCACCTCGGCGAGCATGGCCTGGAATTTCTCGCGGTCCCTGATCATGGTTTCGCCTCGTTGTCCGCCGCGCGCACATCCCGCAAGAGCGCATAAAGCATGTCGTTGGGCGCCGCGCAGCCGGCCGGCTGGCGCGCGCCGAACAGCACGGCGTCGCTGCGTGTGAGTTCGGGCCGTTCGCGCTCCTCGATCCAGTCGTACACCACCGTGCGCGCGGCGATGCGCCATTCGCCCTGGCGGCGCTCGAAGCGGTCGAGGTAGCGTCCGCACAGCAGGGTGCGCTTCGCGGGCGCATCGGCAGGGGCCTGCAGTGCGAAGAAGCCGCTCTCCACCGCAGCCACGTCGCCATGCAGCTCGATCGCGATGTTGTTCACCTGGTGCACGCGCCGCCCGCCCTGGCGCAACCGCTGCAGCGCCTGCGCGATGAAGCCGTCGGCGCTGCCGTTCCAGGCGCCATGGCAGTCGGTGGCGTCTTCCCAGTAGGCCGAGCGCAGGGCCTCTTCGTCGACGCGGTCGATGCCGCGGCAGTAGCGGTAGAGGCACTCGCGGATCGCCTCGCGATCGAGCAGCGCCTGCAGCGGTGCGCGCGGGTTCATGCCGCCGGGGCCGCTGGCGCCGCGGCGCGTTTGAACAACTGCACCACGTTGCCTTCCGGGTCGCGCAGCGACATCACCGCGCCGTGCGCGCCCATGTCGCGCGTGCCGATCACCTCGCCGCCCGCGCCGGTGATGCGCTCCTGCGCACCGGCGAAGTCGCTCACCTCGAACACCATCACCACGCCGGAGGTCGCCGGCGCGGCCTCTTCGGCACAGGCCAGCGCCACGCTGGTGTTGCCCACGCCGTACTGGAACCAGCGGTCCTTGTCGCGGAACTTGAGCTTCAGCCCCAGTGCCGATTCGTAGAAGGCATGCAGCTCGGCCGGGCGTTGCGCCACCACGTACACGTTCTGCAGGCGCTGGGGAGAAATGTCCTCGGCGCTCACAGCGAGGTCTCCGATGCGCCGCCGTCCAGTCGGATCACCTCCGCGTTGACGAAGCGCGAGCCGTCGCCGGCCAGGAAGCAGATGGCGTCCGCAATGTCTTCCACGGTGCCGAGCCGGCCCAGCGGCGTGCGCGCGATGCGCCTGGCGTCGAGCTCGGCGTTGCGGTGCTTGGCCGTGCCTTCGGTCGGCACCGCGCCGGGCGCCACGGCGTTCACGCGGATGCGGCGCGCGCCCAGGTCGGCCGCCGCGGCGCGGGTGATGCCGAGCACGCCGGCCTTCAGGCCGCTGTAGACCACCGATCGCGCGGGCGACTTGAAGCCGGCGATGGAGGCCACGTTGATGATGGCGCCGCCGCGTTCCGGGTCCATCGCCTCGGCCGCGGCCTGGATGCCCCAGATCACCGACTTGAAGCCGATGTCGACCATACGGTCCATCACCTCGGGCGTGATTTCCATCAGCGGCTGGTAGCGCACCCAGGCCGCGTTGTTGACCATCACGTCGAGCCGGCCCGCCTCGCCGGCCAGGCGCTGCACCGCCAGGCGCATGCCTTCGCGGCTCGAGACGTCCTGCGGCACCGCCACGGCCTTGCCGCCGAGGCGGCGGATCTCCGCGACGGTGTCTTCCACGAACTCGGCCTTGAGGTCGTTCACGCCGACCGTCGCGCCCAGCCGGGCGAAGGCCAGCGCGGTGGCTCGGCCGATGCCGTGGCCCGCGCCGCTGATGAAGGCCACGCGGCCTTCGAGGGACTGTGATGCATTCATGGCTTGTCTTTCGTTTCCGGCACCAGCAGCGCGTCGAGCGCGAAGGCACCGTGCCCGTGGTCGAGGACCACCAGCGGGTTGATGTCGATCTCGGCGACGCTGCGCGCATGCCGTGCGGCGAACCGCGACAGCGCCGCCACGGCGCGCGCCGCGGCCGCTACGTCGGCCTTCGGCCGGCCGCGTGCGCCATCGAACAGCGCAAAGGCCTTGAGGGAGCGAAGCATCTGCATGGCCTGTGCCTCGGTCACCGGCGCCACCTGCAGCGCCACGTCGCGCAGCACCTCGGCATAGATGCCGCCCAGGCCCACCATCACGACCGGGCCGAAGACCGGGTCCTTCATGGTGCCGAGGATCAGCTCGGTGCCGCCCTGCGCCATTTGCGCCACCAGCACGCCGGCGATGCGCGCCTGCGGCGCCTTCTGCGCGACGCGCGCCAGCAGGCTGTCGTATTCGTCGCGCAGCTGCGCCTCGGAGCGCACGTTGGTCACCACGCCGCCAACCTCGGTCTTGTGCGGGATGTCGGGCGAGACGATCTTCAGCACCACTGGAAAACCGATGTCGCGCGCCGCGGCCAGTGCCTCGTCCCGGCCGCCGGCCGTGACTTCCTTCAGCACCGGGATGCCGGCCTGCGCGAGCACGGCCTTGGCACTGGCTTCGTTGGCGAAGGCTTCGGCCGGAAGCGCTTCGGCCGACAGCGACGCGACCGCCACCTCGGCCTGTTCGCCACGTGTGCCGAGGCGCACCAGCGCCGCCAGCGTGGCACACGCCGCATCGATGGTCTCCACTGTCGGAAAGCCCATCTCGTTCAGCTGCGCCATGGTGTCGGGCGGCGCCTTGCAGCACAGCAGGACGAGCCGCGACGGATGCGCACGGCGCACCTGCTCCAGCGCCGCGAGGTAGACGTCGCGCAGCCGCGGCATCTGGAAGGCGTACGCCGACTGCAGGATCACCGCGTCGCAGCTCGCATCTTCCGCCACCGCCGACAGCACCTGCACCAGCAGCTCGGGCCGGCTCGACACCTGCGCCGTCATGTCGACGGGATTGCCCGGCGATGCGTAGGGCAGCGCGGCCACGATGCGTTCCTGCGTGGCCGCGGAGAGCTTCGGCAGTTCCAGCCCCTGTGCGCTGGCGGCGTCGGCCATCAGCACGCCGAAGCCGCCCGATGCCGTGACCAGCGCCACGCGCGGCCCCTTCGGCGCACGCGCCGTGCCGACCACCGACACAGCATGTCCCACTTCGAGCAGCTGCTCGATGCTGGGCACGCGAATGGCGCCGGCATTGCGCAGCACCACGTCGAACACCGCGTCCGAACCGGCGAGCGCACCGGTGTGCGAGGCCGCCGCTTCGCTGCCGGCCGACGACACGCCCACCTTCAGCACCACGACCGGCTTGCCTGCCTCGCGCGCCATGGCCAGTGCGCGCATCAACCCGGCCGCATTGCGGCAGGTTTCCATGCAGCACAGGATGACCGAGGTGGCCGGGTCGGTCGCCAGCGAGGCGATGCCGTCGGCAATATCGACGTCGCATTCGTTGCCCGTGGTCAGCAGGCGGCTGATGCCGATGCCGCGCTCGACGGCCAGGCGCATCGTGTAGCTGCCGAGGTTGCCGCTCTGCGACACGATGCCCACCGGGCCCGCCGTCGGGAACGACGACTCCAGCGCCACCGAAAAGGTGGCGATGCTCCTGTCCGCCACGCCGATGGAGCCCAGGCAGTTCGGCCCCACCACGCGCATGCCCGATGCCCTGGCGACTTCGCCGATGGCCGCCTGCAGGCGGCTGCCCTCTTCGCCCATCTCCGAGAAGCCCGAAGACAGGATGACGGCCGCGCGCACGCCGCGCGCGGCGCAGTCTTTCACCGCTTCGAGCACCGCATCGGGCGGCACCGCCATCACGGCCAGGTCGGGCACCGACGGCAGCTCGGCAACGTTCGCATAGGCGGGCAGCGACTGCACCGTGCCGCCTTTGCGGTTGACCGGATAGATCGCACCGCGGTAGCCGTACTTCTGCAGGAACTGCAGCGGCCGCCCGCCGATCTTGGTCACGTCGTCCGACGCTCCGAAGATCGCGATCGAGCGCGGCTTGAAGAGTGCCTCCAGCCCCTTGCCCACTTCGACTTCGACTGTCGCCATCGCTCAGCGCCCCTTGAACACGGGCGGGCGCTTTTCCAGGAAGGCCTGGCGCGCTTCCTTGGCATCCTCGGTGCGCGACAGCGCCATGGTGATGTTCTGCTCGAAGCGGTAGCCGTCGCGCTGCGGCATCACGTCCATCATGTTGGCGGCCTGCTTGGCATAGGCCAGTGCGATCGGGCTCTTGGAGGCCATCTCCTGCGCGAGGCGCATGGCGGCGGGCATGAGCTCTTCCGCCGGAACCACCTCGTCGAGCACGCCGCGGCGGTACAGCTCGGCGGCCGGCACGCGCATGCCGGTGAAGAACATGTGGCGCGTGAACGAGCGCCCGAACATGGTCCGCAGCATCGAGACTCCGCCGGCAAGGCCCACGTTGATCTCGGGCATCGCGAAGCTCGCATCGTCGGAGGCCAGGAAGATGTCGCACGCGGCCATCAGGCCGAAGCCCGCGCCCAGTGCCGGGCCGTTGACGGCCGCGATGACGGGCTTGGCGCATTCGCGAATGGCGTTGCCGGTCTCACGGGTCCAGCGGTTGTGGTCGAGGAAGTCGCCGGGCTTGTCGGCCGAGGGGCGGTCCTTCAGGTCGGCGCCGGAGCAGAAGAACTTGCCGGTGCCGGTGAGGATGGCCACGCGGATGTCGTCGCGCTCGGAGATCTCGTCGAACACCTGGATCAGGCGGTGGCGAGTGTCGCGGCTCAGCGCATTGACGGGCGGCTTGTCCAGCCGCACGACGGCGACGAACTCGGAAACTTCAAGACTGACGCTCATGACGAACTCCTGGCAACGTGGGACATGCCGCGGGCCGCCGCATCGGCAGCGGCGGCTTCGGTCGGGGAATACAGCAACCGCGACGCATGCGCCATGCGGTCGCCGTAGCGGAACTCGGAGGCGAGCAGGCGCTGCGCCATGCGGGTGGCCAGCACCTCTTCGCTGACGCCCATGCCGCCATGCATCTGGATCGCGCCTTCGGCGCACAGCCGTGCCGTCTCGGCCAGCGCGACTTTCATCAGGCGCAGCGTGCGGCGCAGGTCGGCGGCGCCGCGCTCGTGTTCCTGGAAGGCGTGCATCAGCAGGCCCTTGGCGCAGAGATAGCGCACATACATGTCCGCCGTGCGGTGCCGCAGCACCTGGAACGACGCCAGCGCCACGCCGAACTGGCGGCGCTCCTGCAGATGCTTCACGGTCTGCTCGATCAGCGTGGCGAGCGCGGCGACGGTATCCGCCGCGGTGAGCAGCAGCGCGGCGTTGTCGGCTTGCTCGATGGCCGAGTCCAGCGCGGCACCGCGTGCGATGCACGCCACCGCCGGCACCGTCAGGCCGTCGAGCCTGAAGTCGGCGCTGCGCCTGCCTTCCATGGTGCGGTAGGTGGCGCTGGGCGCGGGCATGTGTTCGTGGTCGACCAGGAAGAGCGCCGTTTCGCCGCTGCCCTGCAGCAGCGCGGGCACCAGGTGGTGCGTGGCCGCCAGCGACACGTCCACGCCCTTCACCTCGCCGGTCAACGCGTAGCCGATGTCCAGCTGCTTCGCCGTCAGGGCGACCTCGTCGAGCGAGGCCGAAAGCGAGGTCAGCGGCGCGATCTTCGCGCTGCCTTCGCACACCGCTTCGAGCCAGCGCGCGGAGGTGTCTGCGTTGGCCGCTTGCAGCAGCAGCGGCGCGACCGCGCAGGTTTCGATCACGGGCAGGTGCACGCCGTGCGTGGCGAGCCCGACGACGATGGAGGCCAGGTCGGACAGCGTGCCGCCGACGCCGCCGGCTTCCTCCGGCACCAGCGTGCAGGTCCAGCCCATCTCGCGCACGGGGTCGGTGCCGGCGAAGTCCCTGGTGGTCTCGTTGTCCTGCGCGAAGCGCGCCGCGGCGTCCAGCAGCATGCCGGGGAACAAAGGGGTGAATGACATCGACACTTTTCAGGCTCCCAGCAATTCATTGGCAACGACGTTGCGCTGCACTTCCGAGGTACCGCCGGCAATCGTGCGGGCGCGGGTGAACAGGTAGTTCTGCACCCAGGCGGCACCGGGCTCGCCCTCGCCCTGCGCCACCAGGAAGCGGTGCGCGGCGTCGGGGCCGACCGCGTCGAGCGCGATCGTGGTCAGGCGCTGGGCCACGTCGGCGCAAGTCATCTTGATGGCCGAGGGCTGCACGCCCAGCGGGCGCTGGTGGATCAGGTCGTCGGTGGCCTGGGCCATCATCACGCGCGCGCCCTTCACGTCGGCCTCGGCCAGCAGCAGGCGGTAGCGCAGGCTGCCGAAATCGCGGCGTCCCGCTGCAGCCTTGGCGGCCTGTTCGACCAGCTGCGTGACCTGCCGGCGCACCAGCTCCAGCCGCGCCACGTTGGCCGGGGGCAGGCGCTCGCGCTCGAGCAGGAACTTGGCGCAGGTCCAACCCTTGCCGGGTTCGCCGATCAGGTTGTCGGCGCGCACGCGCACGTCGTCGAAGAACACTTCGTTCAGGTGGTGCCAGCCGTCGATGGTGTGGATCGGCCGCACGGTGATACCGGGCGTGTCCATGGGCACCAGGACCAGCGAGATGCCGTCCTGCTTCTTCGCCTCCTTCGAGGTGCGCACGAGCATGTAGATCATGCTGGCTTCGTGGGCGTGCGAGGTCCAGATCTTCTGGCCGTTGATGACGTACTCGTCGCCGTCCAGCCGCGCGCTGGTGCTGAGCGAGGCCAGGTCGGAGCCCGAGCCCGGCTCGGAGTAGCCCTGGCACCACCAGTCGCTGCCGTCGAGGATGCGCGGCAGGAAGCGCGCCTTCTGCTCGGGCGTGCCGAAGCGGATGATGACGGGGCCGATGTGGCCCAGGCCATGGTGGTACAGCGGCGGGCAGTCGGCCTCGGCCATCACCTCCTCGAAGATCAGCCGCTGCATGATGTCCCAGCCGGTGCCGCCGTGCTCGCGCGGCCAGCTGGGCGCGCCCCAGCCCCTGGCGGTGAGGATCTTCTGCCAGCCGAGGTATTCGCGCTTGGTGATCTTCTGGCCCGCGGCCACGACGGCGCGGATCTCCGGGGGGCACGCACTGCGCGCGAAGTCTTCGAGCTCGCGGCGGAAGTCCGCGTAGGCGTGCGCCTCGCCGCTGGCAGCGGTGGCGGCGGGGGTGTCGGTGTTCGACATGTTCGTTGTCTCCTGTCCTGTGGTCCATGCGCGGCGCTTTGCCGCGCCAATCGGTGCTAGGCGGCCGCGGGGGCGCCCTTGCGCAGCCTGGTGATCAGTTCGTCGAGCGCGGCCACGGCGCCGACGGCGTCGCGCCGGCGCAGGCACCGCGCCACTTCGCGCCGCAGCGGAAACAGGTCGGGCCGCGGCAGCACGGGAACGACATGCGTCATGCGTTCGCGCAGGATGGCGGTCATGGTCTGCGCCATCAGCATGAGCGCCTCGTTGTGCCCCGCGTCCGCGATGGCGCAGAAGAAGCGGCTGGCCGATTCGATGCGCTGCGCGAGCGTGTCGCAGGGCTGGTGGCGCTCGATGGCGTCGACGGCTTTCTCGACCGCGTCGAGTTCGGCTTCGCTGGCGCGTTCGCAGGCCAGGCGCAGCAGCGTGCCGTACAGCGTGCGGTAGGCCTCGTCGAGATCGGCCGAGCCCAGCCGCCCCTGGATCACCAGCGTGCGCAGCGACTCCGCCAGCATCATGTAGGCGCCCTTGTAGAACACCAGCGCGTGGTCGGCGCCGCCGCCGCCCATGTGCTTCACCTCGCCGATGAAGATGTGGTGATCGCCCGCCTCGTGGCAGGCGTGCACGCTGCACTCGAAGCTGGCCAGGCAGTCGTCGATCACCGGCATGCCCAGCGGGCCGGCGCGCCAGGCGACGCCTTCGAACTTGTCGGCGATCTTGCTGGAGGCGAAGCGGCCCGACAGCGCGTCCTGGCTCTGCGAGAGGATGTTGATGGCAAAGCCCTCAGCCTCGCTGAACGCGCCCACCAGGCTGCTGGCCTTGCGCAGGCTGAACAGCACCAGCGGCGGCTCCAGCGACACCGAACTGAACGAGTTGCAGGTCAGGCCGACCGGCCGCCCGTTCGCGTCGCGCGTCGTGATGACGGCCACGCCGGTCGGAAAGCAGCCGAGCAGCTGGCGGAAGAGTATCGGCTCGATCGGCGCGGCCTGAGTCACGTCGGACACGGCATGGGTCATGGCTTTCCCCTCGGGTGAGTCGCTGGGCCGGCGCCGCCTCAGGCGGCAGCGAGTTCGGGCACGACCTGCGCGACGTGCGGCGGGTCGTTGGCAATCTCGCGCTGCACCGCGGGCATGATCACCTTGGCCCACAGCTCCAGCTGGCGCAGCATGGTCGGGTGGTCGAAGTCGCCCATCTGCGTCTGGAACGCGTAGTGGCAGGGCTTGAGCGTGCGGATCTCCTTCACCACGCGCTCGATCACCTGGTCCACCGAGCCCACCGGCAGGTTGGCGCGCATTTCCTCGAGCGTGGCCTCGCCTTCGACGATGCCCTCCTCGACCTGGTAGTCGTCGGCCACCTGGGCGGTGCGGCGCTTCAGGCTCACGGCAATGCGGCGCTGGAAACGTGCGCAGTCGAGGTAGCGCTCGACCTCCGCCTTGTTGTCGCTGGCATAGGCCGCGCGCAGCACGCCGACCTGCACCTGGGCCGGGTCCTTGCCTTCGGCGAGCGCGACCTTGTCGATCAGGTTGCGGGTCTGGCGCAGCTTCTCCACGCCGCCGTCGCCACCGGAAACGAACACATGGTGGCCACCGCGCACCGCGCGGGTCACGAAGGTCGGGTCGACGCTGGTGATCCACATCGGCGGCATCGGCTGCTGCACCGCGCGCTGGCTGATGGCGCTCATGGGCTGCCGGTAGAACTCGCCTTCGTAGCTGAACTTGGGCTGCTTCAGGCCCAGCTCGAGCATGTCGAGCATCTCCAGCGTGCGCGCCTTGGCGGTCTCCAGCGAAACGCCGAAGCGCTCGAATTCGAAATGCTGGTAGCCCGAACCGATGCCCAGGTTGAGCCGGCCGTTGGACAGCTGGTCGACCATGGCCACGTCGGCGATCAGGCGCGCGGGCTGGTACAGCGGTGCGACGACAATGCCGGTTCCCAGCCGGATGTTGCGGGTGACCGCGGCGCAGTGCGCGATCATGGTCAGCGGCGACGAGCACAGGCCGTAGTTGCTGAAGTGGTGCTCGGCATACCACGCGGCACCGAAGCCCAGCTCGTCGGCCAGGCGCGTCTGTTCCACCGCGTCGCGCAGGATCTGGTGCGACGTCTTGTGCTTGTTTCGCTGCTGCATCAATATGAAGATTCCGAAATCCATTGCTGGTCTCCTTGTGGGCTTGGTTACGTGCCTTGATCGTAGGAGTGGGGTCCCCGCCCGGCTCGCCATGCTTCGCACAGCTTCTTTGCGCTTATTGAAATGAAGGCCCTCGATTCGCTGCGGATCTTCGTCATCGTCCAGAGGAAGGGCAGCCTCTCGGCGGCCGGCCGCAGCCTGAGCCTGTCGCCCGCCACCATCTCTCGGCGCATCAGCGCGCTGGAGGAAGAGCTGGGCGTGCAGCTGGTGGACCGCACCAGCCGCAACCTCAAGGTGACCGAGGCGGGCCAGGCTTTCCTGGAACATGCGGAGGTGGTACTGGAGGCCATGGCGCGGGCCGAGGAAGCAGCGCGCAATTCGAAGCTGCTGCCCGAGGGGCGCCTGCGCATCCACTCGCGCACGCAGATCGGCCTGCGCGTCATCGGGCCGCTGCTGCCGGGCTTCGCGCAGCGCCACCCCGACATCCAGCTCGAGCTGGAGCTGTCGGAGCACCCGGTGAACCTGGTGGAGCAGGACTTCGACATCGACATCCGCACCGGCGAGTCGAACGACTCCAACTTCGTCATCAAGCGGCTGCTCAGCAGCGACGAGGTGCTGGTGGCGAGCCCCGCCTTCATGAAGGTGCACAAGCGCATCCGCCACCCGAATGACCTGCTGCAGGTGCGCTGCCTCACCTACAAGCGCGAGCACGAGGCGGTCACCTGGAAGTACATCGACGAACAGGGCGTGCAGCAGGAGCTGGCCATCCAGGGCGTGCTGAACTCGAACAACGGCGAGCTGCTGCGGCTGGCCGCCATGGGCGGCATGGGCATCGCGCTGCTGTCGGAGCCCACGGTGCGCGGCTGCATCCAGGACGGCACACTGGTGCGCCTGCTGCCCGAATACCGCTTCGCGGTGCGCGCGTTCTCGAACGGCGTCTACGCGGTGTTTCGCCAGAGCCGCACGCTGCCGCTGAAGGTGCGCGCCTTCGTCGACTTCATGGCCGAGGCGCTGCGCGAGAACGACGGCGCCTGAAGGAGGTTTCAGCCGCTGAAGCGGTGCGGCGGCAGGCCGGGGGCGGGCAATCCGCTCACTTCAAACAACGCCCCGTCCTGCGGGCGGTCGCCCGAGAGGTTGGTGCTCTTCGAGATCGAGGTGATGAAGGCCCTTTCGAGCCCGGCCCCTCCGAAGCACAGGCTGGTCGGGTGCGTCGCAGGCAGTTCGACGACGCGGTCCACGCGGCCATCGGGCGCAAAGCGCGCCATCCTGCCGGCGCGTGGCAGCACGCTCCACACGAAGCCTTCCACGTCCACGGTCGCGCCGTCGGGTCCGGAGCCGAAGCTGTCGGTCTGCGCGAAGGTGCGCTTGTTGGCGAGCGGCCCGTGCGGTGAATAGTCGTAGGCCCAGATCGTGCGCAGCGGGCTGTCGGCCACGTAGAAGGTTCGGCCGTCCGGGCTGAAGCAGGGGCCATTGGTCAGCGCGAAGCCGTCCGCGAGCAACTCGACGTCGCCACCGGGCCGCAGCCGGTACAGTCCACCGCCGATGGGCTCGCCGGGCTGGCGATGCACGTGCAGCGTGCCCGCCACGAAGTTGCCCCACGGGTCGCACTTGCCGTCGTTGAGGCGCACGTCCGGGTGGTCGGTGCCGATCTGCGCGATGGTCTCCAGCGTGCGCGTGCTCAGGTCGTAGTGCGCAAAGCCGTGCTTCAGCGCCACGAGCACCGCGCCGCTTTCGCACAACGCAATCGAGCCGACGGGCGCGGGGAGGCTGTGCCGCTCCGATTCCCCGCTGCCGGGCCAGTGGCGGTGCAGCGTGCCCGCGAGCGAATCGATCCAGCAGACGGCGCCCGAGCGCGCATCCCAGCAGGGGCTTTCGCCCAGCAGGTCCCGGGTCGTGCCGAGTTCCCGAACAGTGCATGCATCCATGGGACCGCAGTGTGGCAATGCAGCGCGCAGGGCCGGCGGCGCATCGTGCAAAGCTGCTTTGCGCGCCGTGCTCTCCCATGGCGCCCGCACGCTCCTAGAGTGCGGCCGATGAACGAACCCACCGCTCCACCGCCCCTGCAGGGCATTCGCGTCGTCGAGCTCGGCAACTACATCGCGGGCCCCGGCACGGCGATGTCGCTGGGCGACCTCGGCGCCGAGATGCTGAAGATCGAATCGATGGAAGGCGACATGGCGCGCCACACCGGGCACTTCGGCCACGCGATGCTGCGCGCCTACAACCGCAGCAAGAAGTCGATTGCGCTCGACCTGCGCCAGCCCCGCGGGCTGGAGGTGGCGCGCCGCCTGATCGCCGGTGCCGACGTGGTGGTGCAGAACCTGCGCCCGGGCGCCGCCGACGCGCTGGGCCTGGGCGCCGAGGCGCTGCGCGCGGCGCACCCGGGCCTTGTGCACGTCTCGATCAGCGGCTTCCCGGCCGACGCGCCTTCGCGCGACCGGCCGGGCTACGACATCGCGGCGCAGGCCGAGAGCGGCCTCATGTCCGTGACCGGCGAGCCGCAAGGCCTGCCGCAGAAGGTGGGCGCCACCATCATCGACACGGCCAGCGTGCAGGTGGCGACGCAGGCCATCCTGGCCGCGCTGTTCCGCCGCGAGCGCACCGGCCGCGGCGAGACCATCCGCGTGTCGCTGCTGGAGGTGGCGCTGAACCTGCAGCTGGCCAACTGGAGCGACTACATGGTGCGCGGCGTGGAGCCCACGCGCAGCGGCGACGGCCAGCCGCTGAGCGCGCCGGCGGCCGACATCTTCCGCACGCGCGACGGCATGGTGGTGATCTCGGCCTACGTGCAGGCGCACTGGGTGCGGCTGTGCGAGACCATCGGCTGCCCCGAGCTGGCGACGGAGGCGCGCTTTCTCACCAACGAGTTGCGCGTGGCCAACCGGCCAGCCATGAAGGCGGCCGTGAGCGAGCGGCTCGCGCACTACGGTACCGGCGAGTGCGTCGAACTGCTCACGCGCAACAACATCGTGGTGGGCGTGGTGCGCAGCTATGCCGATGCGCTCGCGGGAGCGGACTTCCGCGCCAGCCGCATGGTCATCGAGGCCGCGCCCAACGGCGGCGAGCCGGGCTACGCCAGCTTCGGCCTGCCCTACGAGCTGTGCGACACGCCGCGCCGCCGGACCCAGGCAGCGCCGGCACACGGCGCGCACACCGAGGAACTGCTGCGCGAGGCGGGCTATGGCGCCGCCGAGATCGAGGCACTGCGCGAAGCCGGCGTCGTCAAGGGGGCGAACCCGCCCGTGCCGGTGCGCAACCTACAAACCAGCTTTTCACACCCTGCAGCACCTTGACCCGGCCCCGTCGATAGACTGCCTCGACGGGACTGGCAGCAGCCACTTACCCCTTAAAAGAGATCGGAGACAACGTGATTCATCGAAAACTCATCGCCCCGCTGTTGCTCGGGCTGGCCGTGGTTTCAGGCGCGGCGCAGGCGCAGCAACCCATCCGCTTGGTCGTGCCCTTCGCGGCCGGCGGCGGCACCGACCAGTACGTGCGCCTGCTGGCTTCCGAGCTCACGAAGAAGGGCACGCAGGTCATCGTGGAGAACAAGCCCGGCGCCAGCGGCATCATCGCCGCCGACTACGTGGCCCGCTCGCGCCCCGACGGGCTCACGGTGCTGGTCTCGTCGCTCGGCACGCTGGCCAACAACACCGTGCTGTACGACAAGCTGCCCTACGACCCGAAGAAAGACTTCGCACCCGTTTCGCAGATCGGCTACCAGCCCGCGATCATCGTCGGCCGCATCGACTTGCCCTACAAGAACATCAAGGAGATGGTCGCCTACGCCAAGGCCCACCCCGGCAAGATCAACCGCGGCTCGCCGGGCGAGGCCATCCTGACCAACCTTGCGCCGCTGAGCTTCGAGCGCAACAACGGCTTCAGCACGACGCACGTGCCCTTCAACGGCGACGCACCGGCCGTGCAGGCGCTGCTGAGCAACACCATAGACATCCACGGCACCTCGCTCACCGGTTCGCTGTCGCTGATCCAGGCCGGCAAGCTGCGTGTGCTGGGCGTGATGGACAGCCAGCGCCTGCCGCAGGTGCCCGACGCCCAGACCTTCAAGGAGCAGGGCTACGACTTCGAGGCCGTGCTGTGGTATTCGCTCTCGGTGCCGTCCGGCACGCCGGGTGACTCGATCCGCCGCCTGAACAAGGCCGTGAACGAGGTGATCGCACAGCCCGACTTCGTCACCCGCGCGCGCGCCATGGGCATGGAGCCGCGCGGCGGCACGCCTGAAGAGCTGGCGAAGTTCGTGCAGACCGAGTTCGAGCGCTGGGTGCCGATGCTCAAGAGCCTGAACCTGCCGAAGCAGTCGCACTGAGCGGAGCGCGGCGCGCGCCGTGGGTCGTCAGGCAGACGGCCTGGCCAGCGTCGCCAACTTCTTTCTGGCCGCCTGCAAGAGGCCGCCTCGTTCGACGGGCAGCGCTGCCTTGGTGTCCCCCAGCGCGACGATCTCATGCACGGTGGCTGCCGAGATCCTGGAAGACAACGGATCGCGCGGTGACATGTCGTTGAACCTCCCGAGCGGGATGACGTGCACCTTGAGGTGCCGGCCCATTGTTTTCGACAGCTTCTGGCAAGCCGCTGCCATCGCGGCTTCGTCCGGGACCAGTTGGCCGTGCACGACGAGCAGTTCCACGGTGCCCTGTGCGTCCTCTCCCAGCACGAACGCACGCACGACCGAGTCCTTGAACCTGGACTGCAGCATGGAGCGGATCGGCTCTGCCGCGGCGAACGATCTCAGCGCGATGCTCCGGAGTTCGTCGTGGAAGACGAAGGAGCGATCGACCTGGACCGTCTCGGCCTGGTCTGCCTTCGCCGCCTGCCGCTTCGCGATGCCGCTGCGAACGAGATGGTCCACGGTGAGGGCCGTTTCGGCCTCGGCCAGTTTCGAGCGACGTGCAAGCTCGCTCGTCGGGAACTGTTGATCGGGGGCCGCGTACAGCACCGTGAGGAGTTTCTGCACTTCGGGGGAGAAAAGGAAATCCGCGGCGCTCATCCTTGCCTTGCTGCTGATACGAAGGGCGCCATTATCCGGATGGGTCGGGGGCGCCGAGCGAGCCGTCAGTCAAGGCGCATGGCGGCGCCCGTGCGCCGGCAGGCTCACTTCCATGCCTGTGCTTTCCTGCTGTTCGTGCAGCCACTGCACGACGCGTTCGGCGCGCCTGACGCCGATGCCTCGCACCGGATACCACCAGGTCATGCCCGCGTCGTTGATGCGCCGCACCAGCTGCCTCAGCGTGCCGAAGCCCGCCTGTGAAAGTCTTTCGGACAGCAGCGGTTCGAACCAGGCTGCAACGCTGTCGTGGGCTTGCGGCGCATTTCGGCGCGCTTGCGGTGTGTCCATGGGGTCTTCTTCCTGCGCAACGTGTACCGCCCTCCCCTGCGCGCTTGCGAGCCTGCGCATCGCGGCGAGCGCACTGGCCGGGGTGGATTGGAATGGGCTGTACTTTGCACGGGGCGTGCCAGCTGCCCAGGCCTTGATCCGCAAGGGAATTCTGAATGGCCGGCTGGCTGATGCAAGTCATTCAGACAAATTGCGTGTCCGATCCTTGGACATGTGTCTGGCAGCCGATCAGGGTTTACCGCAGAAGAGCCTGTTGCTCCTCCTTTATTGCCCACGGAGAGCAAACCGGTCGACCCAAAGACATGCAAACCGTCGATCAGCCAAGCCTGCGGAAGCTGGCGTTGCGAGAGCCTCGGCGTCGAGACGAGTCGGACTCGCGGACTTCCAGGCACCGTGACTATTCGCATGTGGTCGCGACAAGCGAATCGATCAGCGCCCTCGATGCGGACGACAGCCGCCGATGCGGTGCATAGATTACCGAAAACGGCCGCGAGCGACCACGCGCCGGTGCCAGGACCTCGACGGCTCGCCCCTGCGCAATGAGATCCTGCGCGATGAAGTCATAGGTTTGGCATATGCCAAGGCCGCTTTGAGCGAGCGTGACCACGCCCAGCACATCGTCTGATACCTGCAAGCCGCCTTGCGGCACCCAATCGACGTCGCGTCCATCCGCCCGCAGGATCCACGGCGACACCCGCCCGGTGCTGGGCATCACGAAAGCCAGGCAGCTATGCCGCGCCAAGTCGCCGATGCCTGCCGGCGCCCCGGCGCGGGCGATATAGCTCGGTGCGGCGATCAGGCACATGGCTGCGTCCTCGAGCTTGCGCGCGACCAGTCCGCTGTCCGGCAGGCTGCCCATCCGGATGGCCAGGTCGTAGCCCTCTGCCACGAGGTCTACGTTGCGGTTGGTGATGTTCAACTCGATGCGCACCTGTGGATGCTGTGCCGAGAAGTGCTGCAGCAACGCAGGCAATCGATGATGGGCATAGGTGGTGGGGGCGCTCAACCGTACGCTGCCCTTCAACTCATCGCCCTGTCCCTGCACCGTGCGCTCGGCCTCGTCGATCAGCGCGAAGGCCGCGCGCGAGTGCTCCAGGTACAGCCGCCCCTGCTCGGTCAGGCTCAGGCGCCGGGTGGTTCGCCGCAGCAATTGCACGCCCAAGCGCGCCTCGAGGCGCGTGATCGCCCGGCTGAGCACTGATGGCGTCGTGGCCAGCGCAACCGCGGCCGTCGTCATCGATCCCTTCTCGACCACCGTGACGAAGGCCTCCACATCACCGAGGTGATCGAATCTGCGACTCATTTGGTCCTTTCAAGAATAAATATTTTCCTCGAAGGCCAGTTTATCCCCGCGAATGCAATCAATACATTCAAGTCATCGCTGCGACCGCGAGCTCGCCACGGGCCAGAACCCTGCCTCGGCGGTTGGCGTGGCCAACGAAATGCCCAAGCGCCTCAAGTAATAGCCAACAGGAACCCCACCATGGACATGCAACTCAAGGGCAAGACCGCCATCCCGAGATCACCGACGAAGACTGGCTTCGGATGCTCGACGTCAACGTGATGTCGGGCGTGCGCCTGTCGCGCCACTATTTCCCGCGCATGCTCCAGAAGAACTGGGGCCGGGTGATCTTCATGTCGAGCGAGGTCGGCGCTTTCACGCCGCCGGACATGGTGCACTACGGCGTCAGCAAGTCGGCACAGCTCGCGGTGTCGCGCGGCATGGCCGAACTGACAAAGGGCACCGGCGTCACCGTCAACAGCGTGCTGCCTTCCGCCACCCGCTCGGAAGGCATCGTGGATTACCTGCGGCAGACAGCGCCGCGGGCCGGCATGACCGACACCGAGATCGAGGCCCACTTCTTCCAGACCTATCGGCCCAGTTCCCTGATCGCACGAATGATCGAAGCCGACGAGATCGCGGCCATGGTGACACTGCTTGCGAGCCCCTTGGGCGCGGCGTCGAACGGCGCCGCCGTGCGCGTCGAAGGCGGAACCTTCCGCTCGATCCTTTGAACAGGAAGCCCAGCATGCCCAACGATCTCGTCATCGTCGCACTCGTTCAAGCCAAGCCAGGTCACGAAAGAGCGCTCGTCCAGGCCCAGGCGAAGTTGGTTCAGGTCGTACGCGAGCAGCCGGGCTGCATCAGCTACGAACTCCATGAGGCCATCGATCAACCTGGAAGGGTCGTGTTCTTCGAACGGTGGCTCGACCGGACATCCTGGGAGCGCCATATGCGCGGGGGCCACATGGACGCGTTCCGCGCCAATGCGGGTCCTTTGATCGGGGCCTTTGAACTTCTGCAGCTGCGCCAGGTGGCTTGACAGCGGCTTGCCCAGCCATTTCTTTTCACATCAGGTTTCATCATGCGCCATCATTCATTTCGATTCGCGGCCCTCGCGCTGGCCGCCCTCCTCCATCACCAGCAAGCCGCCCACGCGGCGGACGGCCTTCCGCTCGAGCGCTGGCGCAGCTACGCCGGCGTGAGCTGGGAGCCCTCGAAGGATGGCAAGGACCCGGCCCCGTTCGCCACCTCGGTCAGCGCGCCCATCGCCGGCCTGCACTTCGATGCAAGAGGCACCGCCTACGTGAGCACGCCACGCCTCGTGTCGGCGTCTGCGCCTGCAACACTCAGCAGGCTCGACACCCGGGCGGAGACCGGTCCCGCACGGCTGACCGCATTTCCTTCGATTTCGGGCAATGCCGTGGCTGCTGCGCCGCAGGACAGCCTGCGCAACGTGCTCGGTTTCCATGTCGACCGCAGGAACGGCTGGCTGTGGGCGCTCGACATGGGTTTCGTCGCCGGTGAGGCCGAGGCTCCCGCAGGTGCCCAGAAAGTGCTGGTGCTTGACCTGAAGTCGGGGCGCACCGTGAAGCGCATCGCGCTGGACGGCGTGGCCGACCGCAAGGGCAGCTTCCTCAACGACATCGCCGTGGACGAGCGCCGCCGCATCGCCTACATCTCCGACAGCGGCATGCGCAGCGCACCCGCCAACATGGTGGGCCTGATCGTCGTGGACTTCGCCTCAGGCGAGGCCCGACGCGTGCTCGACAGGCACCCGAGCCTGCAGATCGAACCCGGCGTCAAGGTCGTCTCCCACGGCGCGGAAGTCTGGCCGGGCAACCCGCTGCTGCTCGGCATCAATGGCATCACGCTGTCGCCCGATGCGCGCACGCTGTACTGGACAGTGACGACGGGAACGCGCGCGCGCTCGGTCCCGACATCGGTCTTGCGCGATGCGGCGTCGAGCGATGAACAGATCGCCTCAGCCATCCGCGATCTCGGCGCAGTAGGCGGCAACACCGACGGGATCGTGACCGACACCAAGGGCAGGCTCTACATCACGGACGTCACCCGCAACGGCATCGTGAAGTACGACCCACGCAGCCGCACGATGTCGCTGATCGCATCCGACGACGGCGTTCAGTGGCCGGATACGCCCGCGATCCTTCCGGATGGAGACCTGGTCTTCACTTCGAGCGCACTGAACAATCACTTCGCCGGTTCGGTCAAGAGCGGCGAGGAGCGCTATGAGTTGTGGCGTCTACCGCTCAACGGCCGGAAGACCAAGGCCAACTGAAAGTACGGCGGCTTGGAGGTGCCGGATGCGAGGCGCCTGCGTGAAGGCTGCCCATGAGGAACGAACTACTGGACCAGAAGACGCGTAAGTCGTTGATCACACAGTGCGGCAAAGAGCGGGCAAAAAAACAAAGTCGTGGACTTGCCCCCTCCAGGTGTGGAGCGACAAGTCCGTCGGCAGGCGCTTCACGGTGATGCCCAAGCGCGCGTAATAAGCCACCGCATTGCGCAGGAACAGGACCGCCTGCGCCTGTTTCTCGTCTCAGTGCGTGTGTCGATGATGAACATCGGGATAGTGCGTATGAGCGTGCACCACCGGCTCATGCCGGTGCCAGTGCGCGTGCTTCGCCGCAACCGGTGTGCCGTCGGCATGGGCGTGCTGGTGGTGCTCATCGTGCTCGTGCTCGTGAGCGTGCTCCAGTGGCTCATGCATGTGGAGGTGGCCATGGCTTTCGGTCAGATGCAGCCAGACACCGATTGCCATCAGTACGCCGGCCAGCGCGAGCTGAAGGGTGAACGGTTCGCCCAGCAGCCCGATCGCCACAACGGCGCCGAAGAAAGGTGCCACCGAGAAGTACGCGCCGGTCCGCGCGGTTCCAAGGTGTCGCAGTGCGATCACGAACAGGACCAGACTCGTGCCGTAGCTCAGCAGGCCCAGGACGCCGGCGCTTGCGAGAACAACTGCAGAGGGCCAACTGGCCCCGGTGGCCACTGCGAGCGCGAGGTTCGTAGCTCCCGCCACCAGTCCTTTGGTCATGGCGATGAACGAGGCGTCGGTCACCGACACCTTGCGCGTCAGGTTGTTGTCCAAGGCCCAGGCAAGGCAGGCGCCGAGCACCGCCAGCGATGGCCAGAGGGCGCCCGCACGGGCTTCGCTCGGCCAACTGAGGACCATGGCCCCAGCGACGATGGCGACCATGCCCCAGGCAATGCGACGATCAAAGTTCTCCTTGAAAGCAAACCAGGCGATCAGCGCGGTCAGCACCCCTTCGGCGTTGAGCAGCAGGGATGCATCGGCGGCCGCCATGCCTGCCAGGCCCGTCATGAGCAGCAGCGGCCCCAGCATGCCGCCTGCAATCATGGCGCCGGCAAGCCAGCCCGCTTCCGCACGCTGGAGCCGCACGGCCGGGGCACGCGACGCAAGCCGCCAGATCAACAGACCGATACCCGAGCCCAAATAGAGCACCCCGGCGAGCAGCCAAGGGCTGGCATGCGCTAGCAACAGCTTCGCGAAAGGTGTACCGGCGCCAAAGAGCGCTGCCGCGCCAAGGGCGGCGCTGACGCCGCGGTGAAACAGGATGCTCATGCTGCGTTTGTAGCGGATTGAGGGGCCTCGTGGCCATTCAGTCCAGAGATTGCTGTAGCCCAGCACGATGCCAGACGGTGGCGCCCAAGGCGCAGATGCATCGCCCGCCGTATCGAACCACGCCACCATACCACCGCCAAACGGCCTCGGTGGCTACCTCACGATGCTGGGGTCGGGTGTGGCAAAGCCCCCGGTTAGATGCCTCCCGCGCCTGCAGTCCACCGCTTTCCCCCGTCCAGCACTTTGTTCCCCGGTCCACGACTTAATTCCCCGTGGGCAAAGGCTTGTGCCCGGGAATACCCTCTGTCCCCCCGAAGTCTTCTTGCCTACATTTCTTGTATGCAAGAAATGGCATTGCTTGCATGCAAATCTTGACAAAACAGACAGGAGACTTCCATGCCCCGCTTCGCCAAATCGCTTTTCGGTCAGGTGGTCATCGCGCTGGTGCTCGGCGTGCTCGCGGGGCTCCTGGCGCCCGAGTACGCCGTCAAGCTCAAGCCGCTCGGTGACGGTTTCATCAAGCTGATCAAGATGATCATCCCGGTGCTGGTGTTCTGCGTGGTGGTGCATGGCATCGCCGGCGCGGGAGACCTCAAGCGCGTGGGCCGGGTGGGCGTGAAGTCGCTCATCTACTTCGAGGTGCTAACCACCATCGCGCTGGCCATGGGCCTGGTGCTGGCCTTCGTGTTCCAGCCCGGCGCGGGCATGAACGTCGATCCCTCCAAGCTCGATGCGACCGCGATGAGCGCCTATGCGTCGAACGCCGACAAGCTCACGAGCGGCGGCACGGTCGACTTCCTGATGAAGCTCATTCCGACCACGGTGGTCAATGCCTTCGCCACGGGCGACGTGCTGCAGGTGCTGCTGTTCGCGGTGCTGTTCGGCTGCGCGCTCACGCTGCTGGGCGATCGCGGCAAGCCGGTGGCGGTGGTGGTCGATGCGCTTTCGCTGGTGCTGTTCAAGATCATGGGGATCATCATCAAGCTGGCGCCGCTGGGCGTGCTGGGCGCCATCGCGTTCACCGTGGGGCAGTACGGCATCGGCTCGCTCAAGCAGCTGGGCATGCTGGTCGCGCTCTTCTACGGCGCGGTGCTGATCTTCGTGTTCGTGGTGCTCGGGCTCGTGATGCGCATGTCGGGCTTCAGCCTGATCAAGCTGCTGCGCTACCTGCGCGAGGAACTCACCATCGTCTTCGCCACCACCTCGTCGGACAGCGTGCTGCCGCAGATCATGGCCAAGCTGCGCCGCATGGGCATCCGCGATTCGACCGTCGGCCTCGTGATCCCGACCGGCTACTCGTTCAACCTCGACGCTTTCTCGATCTACATCACGCTGGCGGCCGTGTTCATCGCGCAGGCCACCAACACGCCGATCTCGATGGCCGACCTGCTGACCATTTTGGCGATCGCGCTGGTCACCTCCAAGGGCGCGCACGGCGTGCCGGGTTCGGCCATCGTGGTGCTGGCGGCCACGCTGCACGCGATTCCTGCCATTCCCGCCATCGGTCTGGTGCTGGTGCTGTCGGTCGACTGGTTCATGGGCATCGCCCGCGCGCTGGGCAACCTGATCGGCAACTGCGTGGCGACCGTGGCCATCGCCGCCTGGGAAGGCGACATCGACCGCGAACGCGCCCATGCGGTGCTCAACGGCAGCTATTCGCCTGATGACGAGCCGCTGGCTGAAGCAGAGGCGGCGCCCGTGGTAAATACCGCGAGCCACTGAAAAAAGAGACAACGAGAAAGATCAGGACCACCGACATGCCCGCCCCCGACGTCAGCCCCACCGTCATCGCCGAACGCGTCGTCGAGGCCATCCTCGCGCAGAAGCTCGCGCCGGGCGAGCGGCTCGGCGAGCAGGCGCTGGCGGAGAACTTCTCGGTGAGCCGCACCATGGTGCGCGAGGCGCTGATGCAGCTGCAGGCGCGCGGTTTTGTCGAGGTGCAATCGCGCCGCGGCTGGTACGTGGTGGAGCCTTCGGCCGAAGAGGCACGCGACGCCTTCTCGGCGCGGCGCATCGTCGAAGCCGGCATCCTTGAGGCCAGCGAGGGCCGGCCGCTCGCGAAGGTGATCCGCAAGCTGCGCGACCACATCGCCGACGAACAGCGCGCCATTGAAGGCGCCGACGCCGCAACACGCGCCTTCCTGCTGGCCGATTTCCACGTCTGCCTCGCCGAGCAGATGGGGCACCAGCTGCTGGTCGACGTGCTGCGCGACCTTACGGCGCGCACCACCCTGGCGGCCACGCTCTACCAGTCGAAGCACGAGGCCGGGCAGTCCTGTGCGGAGCACGGGGCGATCGTCGCGGCGCTCGAGGCCGGGGATACGGCCGGGGCGCGGCGACTGATGCTGGAGCACATCGGCAATGTCGAGCGGGCGCTGGAGGTGGATGCGGCGGCGGAGCCGGATGCGACGAGCAGGCTGAAGGCTACGCTGGCGCCGGTGGCGTTGCCGCGGGCGCGGCGGTGAGTCGCGGGGGCTTGCGCCTCGCAATGCGGGTGCAGTTGATACCGCCGCTTGGCGTGCAGTGATCCGTGAGCCGCCAGGCAATGCGCATTCGATGATTCGTCGCTCCATGGGAGCAGCAATCAGATCCACGCTCGCCGAAGAGATTCGGTGGTGATGGCCTGGGCTTCCGCTAAACGCAATTGGACATCGGGTCTCTATTGCCTGACGCAGGCCCTATGTGCCCCGACGGTATCGACAAACTTCACATCCGAACCGAGTCTCGCGCCTGGGGGCTACTCGCATAAGTCGATGCCAGGCGGGTTGATGGTGGAGACTACCTACACATCAGAGCCGAAGTCGTACATCGGCGGCACCTGACCCGACAGGCTCTCGCACAGAACGCGGAGGTAAGCAGGCTTATCTTCGACATCGTCCAAAGATACTGACTTTGAGACCACGTAGTCCAGAACTGTTCGAATTGGCCGGACGACAAGATGAGCCCGATGGCTTCCAGCCCCCTCTGCTTGCTCACTGGACCAAACCGATCATAGTCTGCCTTCATTGCCTGGAAGAGTCCGGAACGACAGTTCTCTTCGTTTATATAAAACTCATCCAGATCGTCATCGCTCATCGTCAAAAAAAAGGCAAACCAATTCAGACATGTATTTGAGCGAGAATTTTCTTTTTCATCAGGGTCGAATTTCAGTAGGCAGCATCGCTGAAAATGAAATCTTCAGTCAAATTTCAACCCTGAAACGCCACTTTAAAAGAAATACCATCCTTCATAATTTGAAGATCGGAAATCGCACGCGCAGGGCCTTCATGACCCACGGGAACCACAAAAAATCCCAAGCCTGCAATATTCAACTCCATCTTATCAATCGCAGAAAATTGCTGAGATTCAACAAGCATTTCATACTCTAAAAATATATTCTTATATTTTTCAAATAGACTGCTTGGTGAAAATTTTCCTCTACATACCTCATTCTCCAGCGACTCGATCGACACCACCCCCAAGTTGGTGAAACTAGAATCCAAGAGATCAAAAATCATTTCTTTAAAAGACATGATATTTGACTCCAAGTGCGAAATAAGATGTTGAAGATTTTTTGCCATTAAACCCCTCGCCCCCATTCGGATGCACAATTCGCGCAGATTCTGGAATTTTTCTGTTGAACCGGAGATCACATTGAAATTGGAATTTTTATTTGATCTGAATTTCCAGGGACTTCGATGCCGGTAGATTGCTGCAACCGTGTTGCGTTGAAAAAGGATTCTCTTATCTGAGTTGGCGCCGTGCACGGGAAGCAGTTCTGGAGCAGCAAAGTTTCTGGTGGGTTAGCTTTTTTCACCTACCTCTAGCCGTGCACTCGTGCATTCGGCGCGAGAAATCAATCAAGTTTTCCATCTTCGAAATGCATGTGTTCTTGCGCTGCGCTCGAGAACTTTCCTATCAACTCTGGCGTTGAATCCCTATCCGATTTGATTTTGAAATTACCACTTTCAATCACCCAATCATAAACCGAAATACCTAGTGGATATTTGATTAAAACTCCAGTCAATTGATGGTTTTCTATCCAGCCCAAAGCATCTTCTTTGCTCGCGAATACTGCCGAAGGAAACTTTTCATTAGCTCCATTGAAAATCCAAACTTCCTTAATGTCAGTCATTCACATTCCTCAGGTAAATTTCCATATCGATGCCATCACTGGATTTTATCGACAGAAGACCTTAATTTAGGTTTGTTGTTTTGAATAGAATCCCGCTGCACAGCGGTCAACTCTTCGGATCGATTAATCGGCTTTCCATTTTGGCCGATCCGAATGTTCAAACCTCCCTCGCCTCTCAAATGAAAATGAGCAGGCGCATGATCACCGCTTCAAAAATAGTGCTCCAAACGTAGTACGCCATCTTGCGCAATGACTTTTTCAGGCAACTTCGGTTCAGTAGAACTTTTTTTGCTTTGACGTGATGTTTGGATTTTTTGATCATTTCGGGCTAGGCCGAGCGGATCCACCCATTGACAGGGGTTTGGCGCATATTGGTAAATATTATTCCCGCCATCAAGCCCGATCGGGTCTCGACTAAGGTATCTAGCGCTGAAGGGGTCGTAGTAACGGTAACGGTTGTAATGCAGCCCCGTCTCTTCATCCCAATACTGCCCCTGGAACCGAATCGGATTCCGAAGCCCCGCTTCCCTCCCCGTCTCACTGATCGCCTGCCTAGCTTCCCCCCAAGCCCTGGAGCTCGCCGACCACGCCACGCGCCCCTCATGATCCGTCAGCTCCTGCGGCGTGCCCAGATGGTCACACTGGTAGAGGGCGACCTCTTCCTTGAAGAATAGCGCAGACGTTCGGCTTTGTTCTCCGTTTCATAGCAGGTCTTGCTCGATGCTGTAGCACCCGCCGTTATTGGCCATCAACGCCTTCACATCCGTGATCTCGCTCAATCTGACGGCTTGGCTGATGCTGCGGGGAAACTGATTTGTGCACTCGATCTTTGGTTTGTAATGCCGCCGACTTGTCCAGCCTTTGCCAATCCCAGCAGACGGCCCATTCATTCCAGCAAATTTGGCGCGTGCCATTTCTTATTGATCTTGCCAGCCATGAAATCGGAACGCTCCTGGCAAAGCGACTACTCACAGGCAGAAATACCAACACTGACTGCTGCACCTTTTTTCTTAACTCATCATTGGGCTCGAAATCCAATATCTCCGAGAATTCATAACATTTTCCGTTTGAATTAAATTTGCCTCCCACCTTTAATGCGAAACACCTCCTTCAAACTCACTTCGTCATTTACATCCCCGTCCTCGTAGCACTTTACGCCCCCTCCGCCCAACGCTTTTTGAAATAAATCATATAACCCCATTGATCTGAAGTTCACCTCCAACCATACGGACAAATTGCCTTCCAAAGTCAACTTGACGTCATATTGAGCCACAGACTGCAGCAATTGGTCTTTTAGATAAATTTCCCGTCCTTCAACTTTAATGCAAGCCTCACTGGACTTCAGCGAACCTATGACACACTGCATCAAATATGAATCATCAAACACCAACCTATATTCATAGCTCATGATCCATGCGGCCTTCCTCGAACAAATGGTAAGTCAATAGGATTGCGAATCCCAATATGTGTCTCCTTGGGATCCAGCGAAACAATTCCGCGATCATTTAATTGATTTCCGACAGAATCTTCCTTGTGGACATGCGCATTATTTCCAGATTTATACGGGCAAACGCATTTGTTTCCATATTTATGAATCCGAACTTCGGACCCATCCGCATGCGTCCAAGTTTCATTAACACCGTTGTCTTTCTTTTTGGAAAAGCCCGAACTATTCAGCGTCGACCCAACATTCGGCACGCTTAACCCCTTCATCCGAGGCAAATCAGATGCAGCCGAAAGTCCCAATGGGTCAACCCATTCAATCGCGTTGCTTGCGTACTCGAATACATTGATGCCGCCAGCTAGCCCGATCGGATCCTTTGATGCGAAGCGCCCCGTCTGCGGGTCGTAGTACCGATACCGGTTGTAGTGCAGTCCCGTCTCTTCATCCCAATACTGACCTTGGAAGCGAATCGGATTCCTGAAGCCAGCCTTTCGTCCCACCTCACTGATCGCCTGCTTCGCCTCTCCCCAAGCCTTGTAGCTCGCAGACCACGCCACACGCCCCGCATGATCCGTCAGCTCTTGCGGCGTGCCCAGATGGTCGCACTGGTAGAAGGCGACCTCTTCCCTGGCGAACGGCGCAGGCGTTCGACTTTGTTCACCGTTCCATAGCGGATCAAGTTCGATGTCGTAGCGACCGCCGTTGTCGGCCATCAGTGCCTTCACATCTGTCGTCCGGCTCAACACGACTGCCTGTGCCTGCCGGATCTGTACCAGCGGCACGAACGACCCGGGTTCATGGATGTAGTGAACGCTGTCACCACGCCAAGCGTGCTCCCGCCAACCCTCTGTGCTTTGCGTGCTCTCGAACGCCAGCGTGTCCCCGTCCCAGCCGAACAAGGTGCAGGCGTGCCTCGTGCGCTTGGCGATGCGCCGGCCAAGCGGGTCGTAGCTAAAGGTCGTGGTTTCGCCGAAGGTCTCGGCGCTGCGCATTCGGTTGTGGCCGTCCCAGGTGAACACCGTCTTTTCGCCGTTACGGCTGCGCTCGATGAGGTTGCCGCGCTCGTCCCACTTGTAGCGGGTGCCGGCGTAGTCCTTCAGGAGGTTGTCCATCAGCTTGCCGACCGAGCCGCGACCGTCAGCGCCCGCGCGAACGGCGACGCGATTGGTGATGCGGCCTGCCGGCTCCGCTGTGCCTTCCGCTTCTGAAGAAGGGTTGCCGATGTTCCCTGCCGGATCGAACGCGAACGTCTCCCGTCCCAAGCGGCCGTTGGCTTCGAGCAGTCGCCCTACCGGGTCATAGCGGTAGCTGAGGTTGCCACGCCGGCTGTCGCCGATGGCGATCAACTGGCCAGCCTTGTCGTATTGGTAGCTGCGGCGAATGCCGGTGGCTCCGAGGGCGCCGCGCCCGGTCTGGGATATCTGCTGCTCCAGCAATCGGCCGGCCGGATCGTAGTGCTGCTCCTGTGTGAGTCCGTTGCCCTGCTCGCGCGCAATCTCGCGGTGCAGGTCGTCGCGCTCGAAGCCCAGGATGTCCTGCCCGTCGACAACCAATCCGTGCACGTGGCCAGAGCCATAGGTGAGCCATCGAGTGACGTGACCGTCTGGGCGGATGGTCGCGATGCGCTGGTTGAGTTCGTCGTAGCCGTGCTGCCAGACCGCGGTGCGAGCGCCCTCCAGGTAGTGCTGATGCTCGCGTGTCAGGTTGCCCGCGGGGTCGTAGAACCATTGCAGCTTGGCGTCGCTGTTGCCGGCCTCGACCAATCGGCCGTTTCGATCGTAGGCAAAGCTCTCGGCAACGCCGCCGGCGCTGCGCTCGGTCAGGCGGCCGATAGGGTCGAATTGCAGCAGCGTGTTGTGTTCGCCCTCGACCACTTCCGACAGCACGCCCGTGGATTCGTCATAGCGGTACCGTGTGGTCTTGCGGTCGAAGCCGGTTTCTTCCAGCAACCGGCCCACGGGGTCGTAGCGGAAGTCGTAACTGCTGCCGTTCTCGTTATGCAGTTCGCTCAAGCGTCCCAGCAGGTCCCAGCGGTATTTGAGCGTGTGCCCGGCCGCATCGGTGCGCCTGGACACGAGACCGGAGCGCGTGTAGTCATAGCTCGTCCTGCGCCCCAGCGCATCGGTGTGCGCAAGCAGGCGTCCCTCGGCGTCGTGCACGAAATGCTCGCTGCTGTTGTCTGGCAGGGTGATTTCCTCGAGTTGGCCCGGACGGTTGGCGTTCGCTGCGGCGGTGGCCTTCCCCGGTTCGTCCGCCGTCGTGTAGCGATACCGCGTGCTCTGGCCCATGGCATCGGTCGCCTTGACCAGGCGTCCCTGCTCGTCGTATTCCCACCGCGTGGTCTTGCCCGAGCAATCGGTGTGGCTGGCAAGTTGACCAGCGTGCGTGTAAGTCAGCAACTTGATGCCGCCCTTCGCATCGGTGATGCGCACGGGCCGGCCGGCCTTGTCGTAGGCGTATTCGGTCTTGTGCCCCAGGGGGTCGATCTCTTCGACGAGGTTGCCGTCGGCGTCGTAGTCGCGCTTCCAGACACCGCCCTCGGCGTCGCGCAGGCCCGTCATGCGTCCGCGCTTGTCGTGCGCGAAGTGCACCTGAGTGCCATCGGCCCGCGTGTGGGTCCGCAGGTTGCCGTCGGCGTCGTAGCTGAAGTCGTCCGTGCCGCCGTCGGTGTGGACATGGCGGGTGATGTTCTTTGCTTCATCGCGAAAGAACCACTCCTGGCGCTTGTCGGGATGGATGATCCGGTAGGTGTAGCCGAGGATGTCGTAGTAGTACCAGGTCTCGCCGCCGAGCGCGTCGGTCGCATAGGTCAACCGGATGTTCCTGTCCCACTCCAGCCTGAGGGCAAAGCTTCCGTCGTCGCTCCACTCACGCAAGGCCTTGGCATCGACACCGGTGCCGTCGTATTCAAGGTTCATGCTGCGGCCCGTGCGGTCGGTGTATCGGGTCACGAGGTGGTGGCTGTACCTGTAGTTCCAGCTCTCGCCGTTCTCGTCCTGGGCCGAGACCAGGTCGCCTTCGGCATCGTGGACATAGGCGGCGAGCTGGCGGACGACCTGTCCGCCCTTGATCTCCCACAGGCTGGTGATCAATCCGCTTTGCGCATCGGGGCGGGTGCCCACATGGGCAATCGTGAGATCGCCTTGCTTGCTGATGATGTCGCTCAAGACCTGTTCGCCCGTCGTTGCGATCACATGGTCGTAACGCAGGCCGATGCTGGCGTCCTTGCCGGCATGCAACGCAACGAGACGAAAGTGCTGCCTGCCCTGCGTAGAGACCTTGCGAGCCGCGGTATCCACGAGCTCGTAGACCTCTCGCCAGTCGCTGGCCTCGCCGGCCGACACGGCCTTGCCGAAATCCACGGTCAACAGCGTCTCGCTCAGCCGTGTGAGCGTCGCTTCTTCGATGGCATCGCGGTAGCTCTGGCCCACGGCCAGCGGCGGGTAGGCATGGCTGCGGCCGTCCGCGCCGTGATAGATCAGGCTGAGCTGGCCGGTCCGCGGCCCCTGGGCCGGCGTGGCGATGTCCACGCGAGTGCTGTAGGGCGTGAGCCATCTCGCACCGAGGCTGCCCTGATCGAACGCGCCAAGATTGCTGCGGTAGGTGCGCGCCCAGGTGATGGGCAATGGTGCGACCAGCGTGAAATCGATGTGAGTGAAGCTTTCGCAGCCGGTGGCAAGACTGATGGCGAACTTGCTTGTCGAGGGGACCGGTGCGCCGGAAATCGGACAGTTCTTGCATCCGGGGTCGCCGTTGACCGGAGCCTGCACACGGAGGTGCTCGACCCGCGTGTCTGGCCTGCTTTTTGTTGCTTCGGCACCGGCACCTGGCGACACGATTGCCGCGCGCGGGCTCTTCTTCCGCGTCATGGCCGACAGCAGCTTGCGCAGCAGCCACATGATGCTGCCCTCCAGTTCCTGGTTGGCGAGATCCGTCAGTTGCTTGCGGAAATCCGCCTTCAAGGTGCTCAGACTCGCGATCACCTCGTTGACCTTTGCCTTTACGCTTTCAGGCAGGTAGCCGGCTGCCTTCCTGGCGGCGTAGTTGGCGGCCCGTTTGGCAGTGCCCTCGGAGTACTTCAGCGCCCGGCGCCACATGCCGCTCCATGTGCTTTGGGTCTTGGGGTCGTAGTCGTTGGCCTCCGCGGCACCCGGCCTGGCGACGGTGAAGAGGTCCTGCCCGCCGAGCGCGCGCTGCAGGATGCCGATCAGGTTGTCCAGGATGCTGTCGGAGAGCTTTGCGCAGTCCTCCAGAATGCCCGAGAGCCTGGCGATGGCCCCGTCGATGAAGGTCTCCAGCTCACCGACGATGGACGCATTCAGGTGTCCCACGAGCGTGGTGACGATGGTCTCGCCAAGATTCCTGGCCCCATGCATGAGTTCCTGCTTCACCAGGTGCAGCGTGGGCCGCAGGCTCATGCGCGCTGCGGCCATGGTGGGTGGTGCAGGAATCAGGCCGATGAGATTGATGCCCAGGCTGGCCCAGTTCAGGAACCTGGTGACGGCATCGGTCGACTTCTTCTCGAGGATGGTGACGATGTCGAGAAACACATCCACCAGCGCCATGATGTTGCCCACGATGGGGATGCTGCCCAGCACCGTGGTCAGCCGATCGAGCGTGACGTAGCCGCCGGTGAAGGACCGTAGCCATTCGTCCACCACCTTGCTCGCGGCGGCGATATCTTCCTTGGCGATGGTGTTCAGCGGGGCGACGGCCGTCTGAGGCTCGCGCTCGGCAATCGATGTCGGTGCGGGCTGGCCTTGATGTGTGCCCGATGGTGGCCGCTGCGGCGTGCCTGGTCCCATTGTCCAGTCTCCCTGACTGCGTCTGTTTATGTCGTGAAAATCAATTGGGAAAGAAAAGAGGCTCGGCCGCGCCTGCGCGGAACCGGCTGTGCAATCGGGCTGCCGGCTTGCGGAGTTACGGCGCCTCTGCCGACGGGATCGGAGTCCGGACGTGCAGGACCATTGCCGAATCAATGCATGCAGACGCGACAAAGATCCAGGGGCAATTCGTTCTGCACGAATAGCAATTGCAAATTGAGCTCACGCTCACCTCCCTCTCTTATTCCTTGCAGGCAATCCTAGAACTCAAGCCGACGCGAATGCGGCCATCTGAAATAAACGAGCGAGCTTTGGTGCGATTTATCTCGATATTCCCAACGCAAGAAAGCAGATCCTCGATGGATCGAGCGAGCCGCAGCTGGCGGACGGCTTCTGCCGCCGCTGCGCTCGGCTACAGTCCGAGACACCTATGAACTCACCCCAACTCCAGCGCGGCGTGTTCCTCGCCCTGCTCGCCGCCGTGACCGTCGCCTTCCTCTGGGTGCTGATGCCGTTCTTCGGCGCGGTGCTGTGGGGCGTGGCGCTGGCGATCCTGTTCACGCCGCTCTACAAATGGCTGCTGAAGAAGATGCGCGGCAAACCCAATTTCGCGGCGCTGTCGACGCTGGCCATCTGCCTGTTCATCGTGATCCTGCCGCTGGCCATGGTGGGCGTTTCGCTGGTGCAGGAGATCGCGCTGGTCACGCAAAGCATCCGTTCCGGGCAGCTCAACTTCGCGGCCTACTTCCAGCAGATCCTGGACGCCTCGCCGCAGTGGCTGCTGAACCTGGTCGAACGCTTCAACCTCGGCGACATGGCGGCCTGGCAGGCGCGCATCTCGGCCGCCGCCGGGCAGGCCAGCCAGGTCATCGCGAGCCAGGCGCTCGCCATCGGCCAGAACACCTTCGACTTCATCGTCAGCTTCTTCGTGATGCTGTACCTGCTGTACTTCCTGGTGCGCGACGGCACAACGCTGTCGAAGACGATGCGCGACGCGGTGCCGCTGGCCAAGCCGCACACGCACTACCTGCTCAACAAGTTCACCACCGTGATCCGCGCCACCGTGAAGGGCAACGTGGCGGTGGCCGTCGCGCAGGGCGCGCTCGGCGGGCTGGCGTTCTGGTTCCTCGGCGTGCAGGGTGCACTGCTGTGGGCGGTGCTGATGGCCTTCCTGTCGCTGCTGCCCGCCGTGGGCGCGGCGCTGATCTGGGGGCCGGTGGCCATCTACTTCCTGGCCACGGGCCATTTCTGGCAGGGCGGCGTGCTGATCTTCGTGGGCGTGTTCGTAATCGGCCTGGTCGACAATATCCTGCGCCCCGTGCTGGTGGGCAAGGACACGCAGATGCCCGACTACATCGTGCTGATGTCGACCATCGGCGGCATGGCGATCTTCGGCATCAACGGCTTCGTGATCGGGCCGGTGATCGCGGCGCTGTTCATGGCGGCGTGGAGCCTGTTCGCCGATTCGGGGCACGTGGGCAACGGCCACGAGGCGGCCGAAGGCGCGGAAGGCGCCGAAAACAGCGGCAAGAAGAAGGGCTGAGGCAGGCGCGGGCACCCGCCCGCTCCTCCGTTCGGCCCCGTTCCGCTCCCGTTTCATCCTCACCGCGCGCATTTCGCGCGCGCAATCCTGCGTTTCGTCACATGGCGCTGGGCACCGTGCCCGGCCTGCGAGATCGTCGGACCTCCAACTTCCAACGAGGCCCGCCATGCAACTTCCCGCATTCATGTCCCGCCCGGCCGTGCACTCCCTGTGCGCCGTCGCGATCCTCCTGCCCGCCGCCGCCGTCGCCGCCGACCTGAGCCTGAGCGTCGCCGACGGCCCCACTGCCAACGCCACGCTCTACGTCGCGCTGTACAGCGACGCCGCCAGCTACGCCGACAGCAAGGCCGTGGCTTCGCAGACCGCGCCGATGCAGGACGGCAAGGCCCGCCTCGTGTTCGCGGGGCTGGCGCCCGGACGCTACGCGCTGCGCGCATTCGCCGACGAGAACGGCAACGGCAAGCTCGACACCAACCTCATGGGCATGCCGATCGAGCGCTACGGCTTCTCGAACGACGCCAAGGGCAACCGCGCCGCGCCCGACTTCGAGGCCGCCGCGATCGCTGTCGACGCGGACCTGCAGGCCGTCATCCACCTGCGCTGAGGAGCAGGACGCCATGGAACGACGCGAACTCCTGCGCCTGCTGGTTTCGGCCGGTGCCCTGCCCCTGCTGGCACCGCTGGCGCGCGCAGCCGGCACGGACGATTGGCAGACTCAGTTCGAAGCTGCCGGCGCCCCCTGGAAGACAGGCTTCGCCACGCCTGCCGACGACTTCCCGCTCACCCGCGCCACGGTGCGCGGACGCTTCCCCGATGCCGTGGCGGGCACGCTGTTCCGTATCGGCCCGGCCGGCCACGACCTGGGCGGCGAGCGCTACCACCACTGGTTCGACGGCGACGGCATGGTGCACCGCTTCGTGATCGAGGGTGCCGACGTGCGGCACCAGGGCCGCTATGTCGCCACGCCCAAGCGCGTGGCCGAAGTGAAGGCCGGCCGCCGCCTGTTCGAGGCCTTCGGCACCATGCCGCCGGGCGTGGAGCCGCCGACCTCTGCCGACAGCATCAACGTCGCCAACACCAGCGTGCTGCCGATGCGCGGCGAGGTGCTGGCGCTATGGGAAGGCGGTTCGGCCACGCGCATCGACGCGCTCACGCTCGACACGCTGGGCGTGAAGACCTGGCGCGCCGACCTCGCGGGCATGCCGTTCTCGGCCCACCCCAAGGTCGATCCGGACGGCACGGTGTGGAATTTCGGCGTGAGTTCGGGCCAGGGCCTGCTGGCGCTGTACGAGATCGCACCCGAAGGCGCGCTGCGGCGCGCGGCCGTGGTGCCGGTGGCCGACATGCCGATGGTCCACGACTTCGCCGTCACCGAGCGGCACCTGGTGTTCCTGCTGCCGCCGCTGGTCTACGACAGCAAACGCAAGGCCGCCGGCGCGAGCTTTCTCGACGCCCACGTCTGGCGGCCGGAGCTCGGCATGCGCGCGCTGGTCATCGACAAGCGGAACTGGGAGCGCCGCCAGGTGCTCGCGCTGCCGGCCGGCTTCCTGTTCCACGTCGGCAACGCCTGGGAGGAAGACACGCCGCGCGGCACGCATATCCACATCGACTACGTGCGCTCGGACAATGCCGGCTCGGTGTTCGTCACCAGCCGCGAACTGATGCGCGCTCGCCGCGTGAAGACCACCGAGCCGCACCTGACCGTGGCCACGCTGAACCTGTCCACGGAGCGCGCCACGCAGGAGACGCTGGCGCAGGAAGCCGAGTTCCCGCGCATCGACCCGCGCCGCGTCGGCCTGCGCCATCGCCAGGTGGTGCACGCCACGCAGATCCGGCGCGACCTGCCCGGCTTCGGCTCGATCGCGCGCACCGACGTCGAGACCGGCCGCAGCCAGCGCTACAGCTACGGCGCGCAGGCCATGGTGGAAGAACACGTCTTCGTACCCGACGGCTCGAAGCCGGGTTGGGTGCTGGGCACAGTGCTCGACTTCGGCAGGCAGAAGACGGTGCTGTCGTGCTTCGCGGCCGACAACCTCGCGGCGGGACCGGTGGCGCAGGCCACGCTGCCCTACGCCCTGCCGCTGGGCCTGCACGGTGCCTTCGTGGCGACGTGAAGCGTGCCGGTGGGCCTGGTGCTCAGGCCGCCGCCCACCAGCCTTCGTCGAAGCGCCCCTGCAGGAAGGCCACGAAGCCCGACACCTTGCCCGGCACCAGCTTGGGCGACGGGAAGACGGCGTGTATCTCCTGCTCGGGCAGCGCATGGTCGCCGAGCACCTCGCGCACCTTGCCGGCGGCCAGCGAGTCGCTGGCCACGTAGCGCGGCATCAGCGCGATGCCCAGGCCGTCGCGCGCCGCCGCCAGCACGGCCGAGAGGTTGTTCGAGCGGAAGCGGCCCGATACCGGCACCGTGACCGGCTCGCCCCTGGGCGTGTGCATGCGCCAGAACTCGTCGCCCACCACGCTGCTGTAGATGAGAGCCACGTGCGCGCTGAGGTCCTGCGCGCGCTTCGGCGTGCCGTGCTTCTTCAGGTAGGCGGGCGAGGCGACCATCACCCACGGATTGGCGCCCAGGTAGCGTGCGCCCAATGACGAGTCGGCCAGCTTGCCCATGCGGATGGCCACGTCGATGCCCTGCGCGATGAGGTCGACGTAGCGGTCCTCGAAGCTCAGGTCGAGCTGCACCTGCGGATGCCGGCGCATGTACTCGAGCGCCAGCGGCACCACCACGCGCCGCCCGAACGCCACCGAGGTGCCCACGCGCAGCAGCCCCTGCGCCTGGTTCTGCCGCAGCTGCACGATGCTGTCGGCCTCCTCGGCCTCGCGCACGATGGTCTTGCACTTCTCGTAGTAGAGCGCGCCCGGCTCGGTGAGGCTCACGCCGCGCGTGTTGCGGTTGAGCAGGCGCACCTTCAGCCGCTCCTCGGTGGCCGCGATCTGCTTGGTCACCGTGGGCTGCGTGGTGTTGAACTCGCGCGCGGCCTTCGAGAAGCTGCCCGTCTCGACAACGCGCACGAACATTTCCATTGCAAGCAATCTGTCCATGGGCCGGATGGTAGTCACTTATTCCAGCCTGGAATAGGTTTTATGGTCCGCAGCCGTCTTCTTGGAAACAGCCCCGCTTCCTACAGTCAGCCTACCGATCCGAGAACACCGAGGAACCGGCTCCGCCGGGCCTCCGGTGTTGCCCCCAGCAAGGGGGTTGGCGAAGCGACACGAAGTGCGCGAAGCCTGGGGGTTTATTCATTCTGGAGACTCAAATGGCAAAGATGACAGCGGTGCAAGCCGCGGTTCTGGTGATGGAGAAGGAAGGCGTGACGCAGGCCTTCGGCGTGCCGGGCGCGGCGATCAACCCGATGTATTCGGCCCTGCGCCAGCGCGGCAGCATCGCGCACATCCTCGCGCGGCACGTGGAAGGCGCCTCGCACATGGCCGAGGGCTACACCCGTGCGGTGGCCGGCAACATCGGCGTGTGCATCGGCACCTCGGGCCCGGCGGGCACGGACATGATCACGGGCCTGTACTCGGCCTGGGCCGATTCGATTCCCATCCTCTGCATCACCGGCCAGGCGCCGCGCGCACGGCTCTACAAGGAAGACTTCCAGGCGGTCGACATCGAGTCGATCTCCAAGCCCGTCACCAAGTGGTCGGTCACGGTGCGCGAGCCCGGCCAGGTGCCGCAGGTGTTCCAGCAGGCCTTCCACCTGATGCGCTCGGGCCGCCCGGGCCCGGTGCTGATCGACCTGCCCTTCGACGTGCAGATGGCGCAGATCGAGTTCGATATCGACAGCTACGAACCGCTCAAGCCCTACAAGCCGGCCGCCACGCGTGCCCAGATCGAGAAGGCCATCGGCATGCTCAACGCGGCCGAGCGCCCGCTGATCGTGGCCGGCGGCGGCGTCATCAACGCCGATGCGGCCGACCTGCTGGTGCGCTTTGCCGAAGCCACCGGCGTGCCGGTGATTCCCACGCTGATGGCCTGGGGGGCAATTCCCGACGACCATCCACTGATGGCCGGCATGTGCGGCCTGCAGACCAGCCACCGCTACGGCAACGCGACGATGCTCGCGAGCGACTTCGTGCTCGGCATCGGCAACCGCTGGGCCAACCGCCACACCGGGTCGGTCGATGTCTACACCAAGGGGCGCAAGTTCGTGCACGTGGACATCGAGCCCACGCAGATCGGCCGCGTGTTCACGCCCGACTTCGGCATCGTCTCCGACGCCAAGGCCGCGCTGCAGCTCTTTGTCGAAGTGGCCGAGGAAATGAAGGCCGCCGACCGCCTGCCCGACCGCCGCGACTGGGCCAGGCAATGCATCGAGCGCAAGAAGACCATGCTGCGCAAGACCAACTTCGACGAAGTGCCGATGAAGCCGCAGCGCGTGTACCAGTGCATGAACAACAACTTCAGCAACGACACCTGCTACGTGAGCACCATCGGGCTCTCGCAGATCGCCGCCGCGCAGTTCCTGCACGTGTACAACCCGCGCCACTGGATCAACTGCGGCCAGGCCGGCCCGCTGGGCTGGACCATTCCGGCCGCGCTGGGCGTGCGCGCCGCCGACCCGGCGCGCAAGATCGTCGCGCTCTCGGGCGACTACGACTTCCAGTTCATGATCGAAGAGCTGGCCGTGGGTGCGCAGTTCAAGCTGCCGTACATCCACATCGTGGTCAACAACTCCTACCTCGGCCTGATCCGCCAGGCGCAGCGCGGCTTCGAGATGGACTACTGCGTGCAGCTCGCGTTCGACAACATCAACGCCGGCCCTGACGCCGGCATCGAGAGCACCTACGGCGTGGACCACCTGAAGGTGGTCGAAGGCCTGGGCTGCAAGGCGATCCGCGTGAACCGGCAGGAAGAGATCGCACCGGCCATCCGCCGCGCCGAAGCGCTGATGGCGGAGTTCAGCGTGCCGGTGGTGATCGAGGTGATGCTGGAGCGCGTGACCAACATCGCGATGGGCACCGAGATCGACAACATCACCGAGTTCGAGCCGCTGGCCGAGACGCTGGCCGATGCGCCGACCGCCGTCGCGGCCCTGCTCGACTGAAAAGAAGGAAGAGAAAAGACATGCCCAAGTTCGCAGCCAACCTCACGATGCTCTTCACCGAGCTGCCTTTCATGCAACGCTTCGAGGCCGCCGCCAAGGCGGGTTTCGAAGGCGTGGAGTACCTCTTCCCCTACCCCTTCGAGAAGAAGGAACTCGCTGCCGCCCTGCGCGACAACGGCCTGCAGCAGGTGCTGCACAACCTGCCGGCCGGCGACTGGGACAAGGGCGAGCGCGGCATCGCCTGCCACCCCGACCGCACCGGCGAGTTCGCCGAGGGCATCGCCATGGCGATCGACTACGCGACCGCGCTCGGCTGCCCGCAGGTCAACTGCCTCGTCGGCAAGGTGCCCGCGGGCGTGACCACCGAGGCCGCGCACAAGACGGTGGTCGCGAACCTGCGCCTCGCCGCACGCGAACTCGAAGCGGCCAGCCTGCGCCTGCTGATCGAGCCCATCAACACCTTCGATATTCCGGGCTTCTTCCTCACGCGCACCGACCAGGCGCTGGCGCTGATCGACGAAGTCGGTTCGTCCAACCTGCGCGTGCAGTACGACATCTACCACGCGCAGCGCATGGAAGGCGAACTGGGCAACACGCTCACGAAGAATTTGCCGCGCATCGGCCATATCCAGCTGGCCGACAACCCGGGCCGCGGCGAGCCGGGCACGGGCGAGATCAACTACCCGTGGCTCTTCCGGCACATCGATTCGCTCGGCTACGACGGCTGGATCGGGTGCGAATACAAGCCCCGCGCCACCACAGTGGAAGGCCTCGGATGGCGCCAGGCACTCACCCAACAGCAATAAGCATCGGACAAGGAAACAGAGACATGACAACCCAGCAAAAAATCGGATTCATCGGCCTCGGCATCATGGGCGCGCCCATGGCGGGGCACCTGCTCGACGCGGGCCACCAGCTCTTCGTGAACACGCATGGCAACACGCCCGAGCCCTTCATCTCGAAGGCCACCATCTGCGCCTCGGCCGCCGAGGTGACGCGCCAGGCCGACGTGGTCTTCATCATGGTGCCGGACACGCCCGACGTGGAGAAGGTGCTGTTCGGCGCGCCCGGTACCGAAGGCGTGGCCGACGGCCTGAAGGGCTCCAGCGGCAAGATCGTGGTGGACTGCAGCTCCATCGACCCGATCGCCACCAAGGACTTCGCCAGGCGCATCGTCGCGCTCGGCGCCGGCTACATCGACGCGCCGGTCTCCGGCGGCGAGGTGGGCGCCAAAGCCGCCAGCCTCACGATCATGTGCGGCGGCGACGAAGGCACCTTCGGCCGCGTGAAGCCGCTGCTCGACAAGATGGGCAAGAACGTCACGCTCGTGGGCGGCGCCGGCGACGGCCAGGTCTGCAAGGTGGCCAACCAGATCATCGTGGCGCTGAACATCGCTGCCGTGGGCGAGGCGCTGGTGTTCGCCTCGAAGGCGGGCGCCGACCCGGCCAAGGTGCGCCAGGCGCTGATGGGCGGCTTCGCGAGCTCGCGCATCCTCGAAGTGCACGGCGAGCGGATGATCAAGCGCACCTTCGCGCCGGGCTTTCGCATCGCGCTGCACCAGAAGGACCTGAACCTCGCGATGCAGAGCGCGCGCTCGCTGGGCGTGGCGCTGCCGCAGACGGCCGGCGCGGCGCAGCTCATGAACGCCTGCGCTGCACTGGGCTACGGCCAGCTCGACCACTCGGCGCTGGTGCGCGCGCTGGAGGCGCTGGCGCAGCACACGGTGACCCCGGACTGACCAGGCTCTCCCCCAGGCTTCGCGCACTTCGTGTCGCTTCGCCAACCCCCTCGCCGGGGGCAACACCTGCGGCCCGGCAAAGCCGGTTCCGCGGTGTTCCTGGAAAGAATCAGGTCTTTGCGGCTTCCAGCGACTCCTTCAGGTTGCGCCGGCGCCATGCCCAGGTCTTCACGGCCTGCGGCAGGATGCCGAGGCACGACGCGTAGTAGGTCACCTTGAAGCCCCAGAAGCGCGGCCCGATGGGCGTGTCTCGGAACAGGTCGCCGGCCAGGATCGACAGCATCGCCTCCTGCATGCGCCAGACGTTGCGCGGGTTCATGAACAGGCGGCGGATGGCCGGCGAGGTGATGCGGTAGATGAACCACGAGAACATCCTGGGTCCGCGCTTCATCACTTTCTCGTAGTGGCGGAAGGCCTTCTCGGCCTCCTTCGCCTCGCCCTTGAGCCAGTGGTCGGCCGCGGTGGCGGCCTCGAAGCCGCTGTTCATCGCCAGGTACACGCCTGAAGAGAACATCGGGTCGACGAAGGCGTAGGCGTCGCCCACCATCATGAAGCGGTCGCCGCGGCAGAACTTGGAGTCGTAGGCGTAGTTGCCGGTGGAGGTGGCGCCTTCCATCAGCGTGGCGTTCTTCAGGCGCGCGGCCAGCTTGGGCGCGAGCGCGATGGTTTCCATCAGGAACTCTTCGAGCGAGCCCTTGCGGCGCTTGAAGTAGGCCGGCGAAGCCACAGCGCCAACGCTCACGGTACCGTCCTTCAGCGGGATGTACCAGAACCAGCCGTGATCGAACCAGAACAGCGTGATGTTGCCCTCGAAGCGGCCCGGCCGGCGCTCGGCGTTGGCGAAGTGGCCGTACAGGGCCGCGCTGGCGTGCTTGCGGTTGCGCTGCTTCACATCGAACTGGTTCGACAGCAGGGTGTCGCGCCCGCTGGCGTCAATCACGAAACGCGGGCGCCAGGTGGTTTCGGTGCCGTCGTCGGCCTTGACCTTGACCAGCGGGCGCTTCTCGCCGCCGGTGTCGGCGTCCATGTCCACGCCGGTGACGCGCCGGCCCTCGAAGGTGCGCGCGCCGCGCGCGGCGGCATGGCGGAACAGCAGCTCGTCGAACTCCGAGCGGCGCACGTGCACCGCGTACGGAAAGCTCTTGTCCATCGCCTCGCCGAAGTTGAAGTGGCTGCTGTGGTCGTGCCAGGGCGAAACGAACTCGGCGCCGTGCTTGCGGATGCCGATGGCCTCGACCTCGGTGCGCACGCCCAGCCGGTCGAACAGTGGCATGTTCATCGGCAGCAGCGACTCGCCGATGTGAAAGCGCGGATGCTGCGCCTTCTCGATCAGCACCACGTCGTGGCCCTTGTCCGCGAGCAAGGCGGCCACCGTGGAGCCCGAAGGGCCCCCGCCAATGACCACGACATCGGGGTCGTTGCCGGTGAAAGGTCCTGATGTCATGCGTTGTTGCCCCTCGTTGTGGTTTTATCGCTGTTGGCGCTACCCCGGGGCCAGCACCGGCCAATCGCAAGCCGTGAGCCCCCGCAGGTAACGATCGCGCAGTTTAGCCAACCGCCGGCCAACTCCATCACGCCGAAGATATGGATTCAGGCGTTTTCGGCATTCCCCCTGTACAAAGGGGCTGCGCTTTTGCGGTAGCCTCATTGCCCGTCAGAAACAAGGAGACTTTCATGGCTGCACCCCTTTCCCCCGCAGAAGAAGCACTTCGCGAGGCAGCGCGCGAATACCACCGCTCACCCGTCAAGGGCAAGATCTCGATCACCCCGACCAAGCCCCTGCTGAACCAGCGCGACCTGTCGCTGGCCTATTCGCCGGGCGTGGCCTATCCGTGTCTCGACATCGCCGCAGACCCCGCCACGGCCTCCGAATACACCGCGCGCGGCAATCTGGTGGGCGTGATCACCAACGGTACCGCGGTGCTCGGGCTGGGCGACATCGGCCCGCTGGCCGCCAAGCCGGTGATGGAAGGCAAGGGCTGCCTGTTCAAGAAATTCGCCGGCATCGACGTGTTCGACATCGAACTGGCCGAGCGCGATCCCGACAAGCTGGTCGAGATCATCGCAGCGCTGGAGCCCACGCTGGGCGGCATCAACCTCGAGGACATCAAGGCGCCCGAGTGCTTCTACATCGAGAAGAAGCTGCGCGAGCGCATGAACATCCCGGTGTTCCATGACGACCAGCACGGCACGGCCATCATCTCGGCCGCAGCCCTCCTCAACGGCCTGGAGCTGGTCGGCAAGAAGATCGAGGACGTGAAGATCGCCGTCTCGGGCGCGGGCGCCGCAGCCATCGCCTGCCTCGACGTGATGGTCGGCCTGGGCGCCAAGCCGGCCAACATCCACGCCTGCGACTCCAAGGGCCTGATCTACATGGGCCGCGCGGGCGGTTTCGACGAATCCAAGGCACGCTACGCCCAGAAAGACACCGGCGCCCGCACCCTGGCCGACGTGGTCAGGGACGCCGATGTGTTCCTGGGCTGCTCGGCCCCGGGCGTGATGACCGCCGAGATGGTCAAGACCATGGGCACGCAGCCCATCATCCTGGCGCTGGCCAACCCCGAGCCCGAGATCCGCCCCGAGCTGGCCAAGGCCGTGCGGCCGGACTGCATCATTGCCACCGGCCGTTCGGACTACCCGAACCAGGTCAACAACGTGCTGTGCTTCCCGTATATCTTCCGCGGCGCGCTCGACTGCGGCGCCAGCAAGATCACGGAAGAGATGAAGCTGGCCTGCGTGCGCGAGATCGCCGAGCTGACCAAGGCCGACATCAGCGAAGAGGTGGCCACCGCCTACGCCGGCCAGGAGCTGGCCTTCGGCCCCGACTACATCATTCCGAAGCCCTTCGACTCGCGCCTGATCCTGCGCATCGCGCCGGCCGTGGCCAAGGCCGCTGCCGCCTCGGGCGTCGCGACGCGTCCGATCGAGGACATGGACGCCTACCGCCAGCACCTGACGCGCTTCGTCTACCAGACCGGCATGTTCATGCGCCCGGTGTTCAGCGCCGCCAAGATCGCCACCGCCAAGCGCGTGGCCTACGCGGAAGGCGAAGACGAGCGCGTGCTGCGCGCCGCGCAGTGGGCGATGGACGAAGGCGTGGCCAAGCCGATCCTGGTGGGCCGCCCCGCCGTGATCGAGGCGCGCATCAAGAAGGCCGGCCTGCACATCCGCGCGGGCACCGACTTCGAGATCGTCAACCCCGAGGACGATCCGCGCTTTCGCACCTACTGGGAGAGCTTCCACAAGATCATGGGCCGCCGCGGCGTGACGCCGGAGGCCGCCAAGACCATGGTGCGCCGCTCGAACACCACCATCGCCGCGCTGATGCTGCACCTGGGCGACGCCGACGCGATGATCTGCGGCCTGGTCGGCCGCTTCGACGTGCACCTGGAGCACATCCGCAACCTGATCGGCCTGAAGCGCGACGCGCCCGGCTTCGCCACGCTGAACGCGCTGACGCTCGACAAGGGCACGATCTTCATCACCGACACCAACGTGAACGAAGACCCGAGCGCCGAGATGCTGGCGAGCATCGCGGTGATGGCCGCCGAGGAAGTGCGCCGCTTCGGCCTGCCGCCGAAGGTCGCCTTCCTGTCGCACTCGAACTACGGCACCTCGAGCCGCGCCTCGGCCCGCAAGATGCGGCTGGCGCGCGACCTGTTCGCGCAGATGGCACCCGACATCGAATGCGACGGCGAGATGCACGGCGACGCGGCGCTGTCGGAAGATGTCCGCCGCACCGCCCTGCCCGAGACCACGCTGAGCGGCGAAGCCAACCTGCTGGTGTGCCCGAACCTCGATTCGGCGCACATCCTCTACAACGTGCTGAAGATGACCGGTGCCAACGGCATCACGGTCGGCCCGGTGCTGCTGGGCGCCGCGAGCTCGGCGCACGTGCTCACGCCGTCGTCGACGGTGCGCCGCATCATCAACATGACGGCGCTGGCGGTGGCGAAAGTGACCGTCGACAAGTAATCACCGGGCCATCCGGCGGGCGAACTGCCCGCCTTCGGTGCCAAAAACGCGGCAATGCCGCGTTTTTGCATTTGGGGGGTGCAGATGGCGCACCGTATCGACCCACCGGGAGGGTTCGCACCAATCGCGTGCGGGCACCGTTTTTGCTTGAATGCCGAAGCATTCACATCACGGATAACGCATGAACAAGCGCCAACTGCTCCAGTCCTTCCTCGCCGCCTCGGCCCTCTGCTTCGGCCTCTCACCGGCCCTTGCCCAGAGCCCGACGCCGATCAAGTTCCAGCTCGACTGGCGCTTCGAGGGACCGGCCGCGCTGTTCCTGCATCCCGCCGCCAAGGGCTACTTCAAGGCGGCCGGGCTCGACGTGAGCATCGACGCGGGCAACGGCTCGGGCGGCACCGTCACGCGCGTGGCCTCGGGCGCTTACGACATGGGCTTTGCCGACCTCGCGGCGCTGATGGAGTTCCACGCCAACAACCCCGACAGCCCGAACAAGCCGGTCGCGGTGATGATGGTCTACAACAACACGCCGGCCTCGGTCATGGCGCTCAAGAAGAGCGGCATCACCAAGCCCACCGACCTCGCCGGCAAGAAGCTCGGCGCGCCGGTGTTCGATGCCGGCCGGCGCGCCTTTCCGATCTTCGCGAAGGCCAACAACATCGGTGCCGTCAACTGGACCGCCATGGACCCGACGCTGCGCGAGACCATGCTGATGCGCGGCGACATCGACGCCATCACCGGCTTCACCTTCACCTCGCTGCTCAACCTCGAGGCGCGCGGCGCCAAGGCGGCCGACATCGTCGTGCTGCCCTACCCCGACTACGGCGTGAAGCTCTACGGCAACGTGATCATCGCCTCGCCCAAGCTCATCAAGGAGAACCCGGCGGCGGTGAAGAAATTCCTCTCGGCCTTTGCCAAGGGGGCGAAGGAAGTCATCGCCAACCCGGCAGTGGCCATCGAATCGGTGAAGGCGCGCGACGGCATCATCGACAGCAAGCTCGAAACGCGCCGCCTGCAGCTGGCCATCGATACCGTCATCAACAGCGCCGACGCGCGCGCCGAAGGCTTCGGCACGGTCAACGCAGGCCGCATGTCGCTGATGGCCTCGCAGGTGTCGGACGCGTTCGGCACCAAGACGCGCGTGAGCCCCGACGCGGTGTGGACCGCCTCGCTGCTGCCGCCGTCGGCCGAACTGAACATCCTGTCGAAGAAGTGATGGTGGACGCATCGCAGGACGCGGCCGCCCCCTTCGTCGACTTCCAGGACGTCTGGCTCGCCTACAACGAGGAGCTTCTTCGCGCCAACCACTTCGCGGTCGAGGCCATCGACCTGAAGGTCAGGCGCGGCGAATTCATCGCCATCGTCGGCCCCTCGGGTTGCGGCAAGTCGACCTTCATGAAGCTCACGACCGGGCTGAAGATGCCGTCGATGGGCAAGATCCGCATCGACGGGCAGAACGTGACCGGGCCGCTGAAGATCTCGGGCATGGCCTTCCAGGCGCCTTCGCTGCTGCCGTGGCGCACCACGGTCGACAACGTGCTGCTGCCGCTGGAGATCGTCGAGCCCTACCGCTCGAACTTCAAGGCCAAGCGCAAGGAGTACGTCGAGCGCGCACGCAAGCTGCTGCAGAAGGTGGGCCTCGCGGGCTATGAGGACAAGTTCCCATGGCAGCTCTCGGGCGGCATGCAGCAGCGCGCGAGCATTTGCCGCGCGCTCATCCACGAGCCCAAGATGCTGCTGCTCGACGAGCCCTTCGGCGCGCTCGACGCCTTCACGCGCGAAGAGCTGTGGTGCATCCTGCGCGACCTGTGGACCGAGCAGCAGTTCAACGTGATCCTGGTGACGCACGACCTGCGCGAATCGGTGTTCCTGGCCGACACGGTGTACGTCATGAGCAAGAGCCCGGGGCGCTTCGTGGTGAAGCGCGACATCGAGCTGCCGCGTCCGCGCGAGCTCGAACTCACCTACACCAAGGAGTTCACCGACATCGTGCTGGAGCTGCGCGGGCACATCGGCGCGATCCGCGGCAATGCCGCCGGCGCCACGGCGGCGGCGCACTGAGGAACGCGCCATGAAGAACACCAAGCAAATCGAACGCTGGTCGCCATGGCTGCTGCTCGTGGCGGTGATCCTGCTGTGGCAGGTGATCTGCGCGGGCTTCGAGGTTTCGGACTTCATCTTTCCGAGCCCGCTGCGCATCTGGAACCAGTTCTGGGAATTCAAGGAAATCATCGCGGGCCACGCCTGGCGCACCTTCTGGGTCACGATGGCGGGCTTCGGCCTGGCGATCGTGGTGGGCGTGCTGCTGGGCTTCGTGATCGGCAGCTCGCGCATCGCGTATGCGGCCATCTACCCGCTGATGACGGCCTTCAACGCGCTGCCCAAGGCAGCCTTCGTGCCCATCCTCGTGGTGTGGTTCGGCATCGGCGCGGGGCCGGCGATCCTCACGGCCTTTTTGATCAGCTTCTTCCCGATCATGGTGAACATCGCGACCGGCCTCGCCACGCTCGAACCCGAGCTGGAAGACGTGCTGCGCGTGCTCGGCGCCAGGCGCTGGGACGTGCTCATGAAGATCGGCCTGCCGCGTTCCATGCCGTACTTCTTCGGCTCTCTGAAGGTCGCCATCACGCTGGCCTTCGTCGGCACCACCGTCAGCGAGATGACGGCCGCCAACGAAGGCATCGGCTACCTGCTGATCTCCGCCGGCTCGGCCATGCAGATGGGCCTGGCCTTCGCGGGCCTGATGGTGGTGGGCGCGATGGCGATGCTGATGTACGAACTGTTCAGCGTGATCGAGAAGCACACGACAGGCTGGGCGCATCGCGGATCGCAGAACCAGTAGGCCGCGCCTGATCAGGCGAGATGCCAGCGCCGGCTGTGCTGCCCCTGCTTCGCGAACACATGGGCAAGGTGCTTCTTGACTGTGTTGACGCTGATGCCGAGCCGCTCGGCGATCTGCTTGTTGGTCATGTCACGGTACATCAGCGACAGCACCTCGTTCTCTCGCGCGGTCAGTCTCATTGCAGGCGATATCGCACAGGACGCCGGCCGCCCGCCGGCTGCCTTCAATCGCAGCACAGACAGATAAAGCGCCTGCAACACCGGACCCGGGAAGCCCAAGGTGCCTGCCAGCACGGCATCCAGCGATTGCGCGAACTGCTCTGCGCTCGCGGCCCACTCGACGCAGCCGCGCGCCTGACTTCGGATCGCTGCATCCAGCCCGGGCATTGAGGGCGCCTCCCAGCCGAGGAGCCAGTCGGTGGCTGGAAAGCGGCGGCGCAGGTCGTCCAATTTGTTGACTCTTTCCGGCGCAATCAGCGCGATGTCCACCAGCAGCAGACGGGGTGCCTGCAGCAGGCAGCGCGCTTCCAGCTCGGAGATGCCGTTCATTTCCGCGTGCTCGATCCGGTACATCCGCTCGGCCGAGTGCCTCGAGGCCAACAGGCCCAGCCCGGACAACGTCGACGCGCGGCCCGGGCAGGTTGCGACGAGAACCGGCACACGGACTTCGACCGCAGGGCAAGGGGCTGGAGATGGAATCTCCAGGCAAGCTGGCTGAAAGCAGCTCGATGTCCACAGCGCGGGTAGCGCAAACGGCGACAGCGGACGGAAGTCTTGCGTGAACGGCCGCGGATCTGCGTTCCACGCAGGCTCCCGCCCAGCAGGCGACATTGGGACTTCTTCCATGGCTTCCTCCGAGGCGCTTGTTTTGGAGGTATCCGGAAGGTAATGATAAAGACCACGTCATCGTGCAGATAGGTCCGCGGCCCTCGCAAGGTATCAAAAGGTTATGGGCATGAGGGGCACACGCCCGGCACAGCGCGTCATCCCTTGGGTGACAACTTTTATCCTATGGACAGCGCGCCGCCTGGCGGTTCAGCATTCCTCCCTGCTGATACATGGACCTGACTGATTGCCAGCGAACGCGCGTAAATCGGGGCATCAATGCTGTCGGCATTTTTTTCCAAACCGAGGAGTGTTTATGCCTGCGTTAAATCTGACGGCCGGCTCGACCGTCACTCTGGACGAATCCGCCAATTTGCAGAACCTTGCCGATACTCCCGCCATTGCCGGCGACAGTAACGACAATGACATCTCCGCAAGCTCGCTGCCGACGGCCTTCAGCAGCCGCTTGGCGGCCCAGAGTGTCGGCACCGCCATCAACGCCGCTTTGAGCGGCTATGACGGGACCAATGCCGGCACCAACGCATTCACGTTCAGCGTAACCGGCGCGGTCACCGATATCTCCTTCACGGACGCGAACGGCGCTCCGCTCAATGGCTTCGACAGCGGTCTCAACACCGCCGATGGCGAAGACATCTTCCTGTACACCGATCCGACCAACAACAACGTCGTCTACGGGAAGACGGCCCTCAATGTCGTCGTGTTCGCGGCCTACCTGGAGGAGACGGGAACCCCGGTGACCGGCGCCAAGATGTGGATGGTCCAGTATGAAGCGATAGCGAACCCCGATGCGACCAATCCAGACGATGCGGTCAACCTGCTGAACAAGGTCTTCGTCAGCGTCGGCCAGAGTGCGGACTTCAACCTCGCAGGCGCGCCATCCGGCCAGAACCTGTTCCTGATGTTCACGAAGGACAACCCGACGATCGTCAACGGCCGGATTTCCGACGTGACGATCATCGCGACGGGAAAGGACCCGGCAAATCAGTCCGGCGCCAACCCCAACAGCACCGCCGACGACATCAACATCACGACCGGCGACACGATCAACACCAGCCAGGCCGGCGGGCCGACCACGTTCGGCACCAACAGCCAGATGATCACCGAGCAGGAAGGCATCCGCTTCACGTTCGTGACCGGCGCCAGGGCGGACGTCACCATTCCGAACCTGGACCAGAACGAGGCCGATCTGGAGTCGAACATCGACTTCACCGGCATGTTCGGAGCCAGGACCGCCGATTTCGACGTGGTGCAGCTGCAAAGCGGAAAGAGTGCCCAGGTCAAGGTCACCGCGTACAGCACGGCGGTCGAGTCCGGCAACAGCTTCATCGACGGCTATGCGGGCGACCAGGTGGTTTCGATCACGAGCGTGCGCGTACTCGATTCCGTCACCGGGGCGCCTCTGGAAACCTTCTCGAACGGCGCCGAGGGCGCACTGAGTTCGGCCATCGTCATCAGCATCACCAACGGCGTTGCGACGATCACCGGCGTCAAGGCCGGCTACTCGATCGAATACACGACCTCGGCGGACCACAACCGCGTACTCATCGAAAACGGGGCCGCCCTCAATGCCTCGGGCAACACCCACGCCGACTTCGACATCGGGGGTTTCCGGCTGCTGCAGGTTTCCAGCGCAACGGCAGAGGTCGGCTCCATGATGAACTTCGAGGACGACGGCCCGTCCATCGTGCTGGCGACGCCCACCGACACCGCACTGCTCAACACGCAGGACGCCGACACCATCGGAACAAACACCGACTCCGCCACCCAGAACTTCGCGACTGCCTTCGGCACGACTTCGAGCAGCTTCGGAACCGACGGGGCGGGCACGACCGGCTCGAGCTTCGCGCTCGGCGTGAAGACGCAAGGCGGAGATTCCGGGCTCAAGAGCGATGGCGCGACCATCTACCTGTACCTGCTGGGCGGCAAGGTCGTCGGTTCGACTTCCGCCACCGAGGCCGGCGTCGCAGCGGCCAATACCGTCTTCGACCTGGCCGTGAGCGCAACCGGTTCGGTCACGCTGCAGCAGTTCACCGAAATCGACCACGCGCTGCCGGGTGCTTCGTCGAACTACGCGGCCCAGCAGGCCACGCTGGCCGACGATCTGGTCACCCTGACCGATTCCGTGACGCTCACCGATCGCGATGGCGACACCGCTACCGATTCCAAGGTGCTCAACATCGGCGCGAACATCAAGTTCGACGATGACGGCCCGACGATCGTGCTGGCAACGCCAACCGACACGGCGCTGCTCAATACCCAGGACGCCCAGACCATCGCAGCGGCCACCGACTCCGCCACCCAGGACTTCGCGAGTGCCTTCGGCGTGACGTCGAGCAGCTATGGCGCCGATGGGGCGGGCAGCACCACATCGACCTATGCGCTCGGCGTGGCAACGCAAGGGGGAGCTTCAGGACTCACGAGCGACGGCGCAAGCATCAAGCTGTACCTGGTTGGCACGACGGTCGTCGGATCGACCTCCGCCACCGCGGCCGGCATCACGGCGGCCAACACCATCTTCGACCTCACGGTGAGTGGGACCGGTTCGGTGACACTGCAGCAGTTCGCCGAAATCGACCACGCGCTGCCGGGTGCCTCGTCGAACTACGCGGCCCAGCAGGCCACGCTGGTCGACACGTTGATCACCCTGACCAATGCCGTGACGCTCACCGACGGGGATGGCGATACCGCGACCGATTCCAAGGTGCTCAATATCGGCGCCAACATCAAGTTCGACGACGACGGCCCGACGGTGACCTCCATCTCCGACCTCAACGGAACGAACGACGCCCAGCCCATTACGGGGACCTACAACATCTCCGTTGGCGCCGACGACGTGGACAACGCGTCGACCGACGGCATCGTGCTGAACAGCCTGACCGGAACGACCGGCGGCGGGCGGCCCATCACCGATGCAACCGTCTCGCACTTCGCCGAAGACGCCACGACGGTCACCTACAACTTCGGCTTCAACTACTACCCCGGGCCGACGTCGACGACGACGCAGGCGGCAACGGGCACGGTCGTCTTCAACAAGACGGACGGCACCTTCTCCTTCGACCTGGACCAGGTCTTCGGAGGACAAACGACGTTCTCCACGAGTGCGCCGCTGGCATCCTTCAATTACGACACGGAAGGCAACAACTCGCCGGAGATCGTGGTCCAGCAATACAGCAACGACTTCTTCGGCGTGCTTTCGGCCAGGGCGTCCACGCCTCCGAGCGACTCCGGTGACCTGCTGGCAGGCAACAACCACGCCTTTCTGGCGGGCGAAACCTTCACCAGCGAGAGCGCCGGTTTCGTCAACGTCGCAACCAACACCCTCGGCGTGAACTCCGATACCGTCCAATCGGGCGAGTTGCTGAACTTCGACTTCTACAGGTCGAATCCGGTAAGCAACCCCAATCTGACGAGTCCACCGCAGCGCCCAGGAGCGGCCATCGTCGGTACGGACACGGCCTACGCCGACGCGATCAACATCACGATCGACCAGATCACGGACGGCGAGGATGTGGCTGTTCTGCTGAAGTTGTTCAACGCGTCGACAAACACTTCCACGACCAGGCTCCTGATCGCCAACTCTGCGGCGGACTATCAATCGGCCGGAGGAGGTTTGAAGGTCGTCAGCATCGGCGAGGACGACTACGACAGCGCCAACTACCAGATCACGGGCGTGCAGGTCCTGAGCAGCACCGAAGACATCACCGGCACGGGCATCAGCCTGAGCAGCCACAACACGGTGAATCTGACAGCGACCGGCTCGAACTATGCCGATACGGCGGACAACGACGTGTTCAAGATCATCAAGATCGATGTGATCACATCGACGACGATCAATTCGGACGTGGACCTGAACTTTGTGGGTCAGGTGATCGACGGCGATGCCGACTTCGCGGGCTTCAACTTCGACGTCCACCTGGAGATCGACGGCGTGGCCAACCTGATAGGCACGACCCAGCAAACGGAAGCGATCGCATAACGAATCCTGGCGCAAGGGGGCAGCAGAAACGCGGCCCCCTTCTCACCCCGCCTGTGCTCGGGCGTACTGATGTCGAACCTGCGAGGTGGTATGAAGCCTCAGGAAAAGTCTGGCGAGTTGCGGCAGGCGGTGACAACGCTCCGCGCCTACTTCGTGCGGGCGGCCTGGTTCAGTGTTTGCTCCGGCCTTTTGCTGCTGGCGCCGAGCGGGTACATGCTGGAGGTGTATGGGCGAGTGGTGAACAGCCGCAGCCCGCTCACGCTGGCCATGCTGACATTGCTGGTCCTGGCCGCTTACTGCCTGATGGAAATACTCGACTGGGCACGCGCGGAGGTGATGTATCGGGCCGGACAGAAACTGGATCGGAAGATGCGGGACCGCGTGTTCTGCGCCATCTTCGAAGCGGGTCTCAAGCGGCTGCCGGGCGGGACCGTGCAGCCTCTCAACGACCTTCGGACCTTGCGGGAGTTCCTGTATTCACCGCCGTTGCTGGCGTTGATGGAAGCGCCGGTCTCGCTGGTCTTCGTGGGGCTGATGTTCGCCATCAGCCCGGTGCTGGGCCTGTCGGCCGTCGTGGGCTCGCTGCTGCAGGTGTTCGTCGGGTGGATCAACGACCGGAGCACGCGGCCGCCGCTGGTGTCGGCCAATCGCAGTGCGATCGAAGCGCAGCAGTATGCGGACGCCGCGTTGAGAAACTCGCAGGTCATCGAGTCGATGGGCATGCTGCCGGACGTCCATCGCCGCTGGATGGACAAGCGACGCGACTTCCTGCAGCGCGAGGCCATCGCTTCGGACCGTGCCGGGGCCTATCAGGCCGTCAGCAAGTTCCTGCAGGTCGCCATGGGTTCCCTGTTGCTCGGCCTGGGTGCCTGGCTGCTGCTGAAGAACCAGCTCAACGGCGGCGCCGGAATGATGGTCGTCGGCTCGATCCTGGGCGGCCGGGCCCTGGCGCCGCTGGTGCAGCTCGTGACGCAATGGCGCGCGGTGGTGAATGCCTGCGATGCATGGCAGCGTCTGGACAGCCTGTTGGGCGTCATTGCCCAAAGACCGGACACGATGTCCTTGCCGCCGCCCAAAGGCGCGCTTCAAGTCGAAAGCCTCGTTGCCGGCGCTCCGGGCAACGGTCCGGCCATTCTGAAGAACGTGGCCTTCGGCCTGGTGCCCGGCGAGGTGCTCGCCGTCGTGGGGCCTTCTGCCGCGGGGAAGACGACCCTGGCACGCCTGATCGTCGGCCTCTGGCCCGCGACGAGCGGCAAGGTGCGGCTGGACGGCGCGGACGTTTTCGCATGGGACAAGAGCGAACTCGGCCCGCACATCGGCTATCTGCCCCAGGACGTGGAATTGCTCGAGGGCACGGTGGCCGAGAACATCGCGCGCTTCGGGGAGGTGCGGCCTGCGAAGGTCGAGGCGGCAGCTTTGGCCGTCGATCTGCACGCCTGCATCGCGGGCCTTCCGCTGGGCTACGACAGCCCGATCGGCCCCGAAGGGACCATGCTGTCGGGCGGGCAGCGGCAGCGGGTCGCATTGGCGCGCGCGATCTACGGCGAGCCCGCGCTGGTGGTGCTCGATGAACCGAATTCGAGCCTCGACGACGCTGGCGACGCCGCATTGGCGGCTGTCATTTCGAAGCTCAAGGCGCGCGGCACGACATTCGTCGTCATGACGCACCGCTCCAGCGTGCTGGCCGTGGCGGACAAGATGCTGGTGCTGTGCGACGGCGCGATGCAGGCATTCGGCGCACGCGACGAGGTCCTGGCTGCGCTGCGGCAAGCCGGTGAGCAGGCGGTGGACCGGATGCGCAAGGCGGCCAACAGTCCCGTACCGAAGCCGCGCGATGCCGCAACCGCTGCGAGCGCCGCGCTTCAGACGAATCCACTGCCATGAAGAAACCTCCGCTCTTCAACCGCAGCGAACTGGGGCGCGCCCTCTGGGGTTTCCGCAGGGAGTTCCTGCTGGTCGGAATGCTGAGCTTCCTGACCAATCTGCTCATGCTCGCGCCGACCATCTACATGCTGCAGCTGTTCGACCGCGTGCTGGCCAGTCAAAGCGAACTCACCCTGCTCGCGGTTTCCTTGATCACCATGTTCCTTTTCTGTGCGCTGGCCTTGTCGGAATGGCTGCGCTCGCGCCTGCTGGTGCGGGCCAGCCTGCGCTTCGACCGGCAACTGAGCACCCGGGTGTTCAACGGGAGCTTCCAGGCCTACCTCGGCCAGTCGACATCCACCGCGTCCAGACCGTTCGCAGACCTGAACCAGATCCGCCAGTTCCTGACCGGCCTGGGCATCTTTGCGCTCTTCGATGCACCTTGGACGCCGATCTACATCGCGGTGATCTTCTTTCTTCATCCCTGGCTCGGCGTCCTGGCGCTTTGTTTCGCCCTTGTCCAGGCCGCACTGGCCTGGTTCGGCCAGAGGAAGACCGTCGCGCCATCGGAAGCGGCCCTGAAAGCCGCGAGCGAGACGATGAGCGACCTGCAGAGCAAGCTTCGAAACATCGAGGTGCTCGAATCGATGGGCATGGTCGCCAACCTGCAAGAGCGTTGGAATCGCCAGCACGCGGCCTGCATGGACAAGAGCGCTTCCGCGCACGGCTTTGTCAATCGCGTCACCGGCTGGAGCAAATTCATACGCTACAGCCAACAGTCGCTCGCGCTGGGGGCGGGGGCGCTGCTGGTGATCGATGGACAGTTGTCGGCAGGCGCGATGATTGCGGCGAACGTGCTGATGGGCCGCGCCCTCGCGCCCATCGACCAGCTGCTCGGTGCGTGGCGTGGGTTTGTCTCCTGCTGTGCCGCACTCGAACGTCTTGAGAAACTGCTGGCCGACTTCCCCGAGCAGGCGCCTGCCCCTTCCCGAGCCGCGCCCACCGGCGAGATCAGCCTGCAAGGCGTCTTTGCGGAGGCCGCAGGGCGCACGGCCCCCATCCTGAAGAACATTTCGTTTGCGGTCCCCGCGGGAACCGTGGTCGCGGTGCTGGGACCTTCCGGCTCGGGCAAGTCCACGCTGGTGAGGGTGATGGTCGGAATCTGGACGGCATCCCGTGGCGCGGTGCTGCTCGACGGCGTGCCGGTCCGGGGCTGGAATCGTCTCGAACTGGGCCCGCATCTTGGCTATTTGCCGCAGGACGTCGAATTGTTCGGGGGCTCCATTGCCGAGAACATTGCGCGGCTCGGCGAGGTCGACTCGCGCAAGGTCATCGAGGCGGCATCCAGCGCCGGCCTGCACGAGACGATCCTGCGCTTTCCCAAGGGCTACGACACCCCCATCGGGGACGCAGGGCGCCTACTTTCCGGGGGACAGAGGCAGCGCATCGGGCTGGCCCGGGCGCTCTATGGCGACCCATCGCTCATCGTTCTGGACGAGCCGAATGCCAACCTGGACGATGCTGGGGAAGCAGCGCTGCTGCGAGCCATACGCGAGCTGAAGGCCAAGGGGACAACGGTGTTCCTGGTGACCCACCGCCAGGGCGCGGTGGCCGTGGCCGACCGTCTCCTGGTTCTGGGCGATGGCGAACTGACGGCAGACGGACCGCGCGATGCCGTGCTCGCGTCTTTTCGTCGCCCTCGGACCGACGTGCGGCCGGCGGCCTTGGTGCAGTCGGCCTGATCCGGCGCCGTCCTGTCCTCGATTCATCTCGCAGGGAGTCCCAAATGGCCAAACCGAACCTTCTCAGAGACGTGAGTTCCGTCCCCGCGCCGATCGAGGACGATCGATCGCAGGATGCCAATGGACTCGGAAACGAGTTTGGACGCGCAGGGCGAATCGGCGCATGGGCCTTGGTCGCAGGATTCGGCGGGTTTCTGCTGTGGGCCGCATTTGCTCCGCTGGACGAGGGCGTGCCGAGCCAGGGGCAGGTCGCCATCGACACGAAGCGCAAGGCGGTCCAGCACCAGGTCGGAGGCATCCTCAAGGAGGTGCGGGTCGGCGAAGGCGATCAAGTCCAGGAAGGACAGTTGCTGTTCAAGCTCGATGACGCCGCGGCCAGGGCGAGCTTCGAAACGGTGCGGCAGCGCTACCTGGGGTTTCGCGCCATACAAGGCCGCCTGCTGGCCGAGCAGGGGGGACAGGACACCATCGAATTCCATCCGGACTTGCAGGCGGCTGCGGCGGACCCGCTGATCCGGCAACAGATGTTCAACCAGGAGCAACTGCTCAGGTCGCGCCGCGCCGCCTTGCGCGCCGACCTGCAATCGATCGAAGAGAACATCCAGGGCCAGCAAGCTTTGTCCCAAGCCTACGCAAGCATGTTGAGCAGCCGCCGAACCCAGCTTTCGCTTCTCGACGAGGAACTGACCCAGACACGCAAGATGGTTGCCGAAGGCTATGTCCCGCGCACTCGCCAGCTGGAGATGGAACGCCAGGCAGCGGAATCGAGCACCTTCATTGCCGAACTCATCGGCAACATGGGCCGGGCCCGGCGGTCGGTCGCGGAGCTTCGCCAGCGCGCCATTGCCAGGCAGCAGGAATATCACAAGGAAGTGGAGACGCAGCAGGCGGAAGTCAGCCGCGAGGTGCTTGGAGACTTCGAGAAGTTTCTTGCCTTGCGGGACGAACTGGGCCGCACCGAGATCCGTTCGCCCGCTTCGGGCCAGGTGGTGGCGCTGGTGGCGCAGACCGTGGGTGGCGTGATCGCGCCGGGGCAAAAGCTGATGGATGTGGTGCCTGCCAATGAGCCCTTGCTGCTTGAAACGAGAGTGCCACCCCATCTGATCGACCGCGTCCACGCCGGCATGCCGGTGGACGTGCGTTTCTCGACGTTTGCCCATTCTCCGCAGCTCGTGGTGCAGGGCAAGCTGGTTTCGGTATCCGGCGATCTCTTGACGGACGCCCAGACCAACACGAGCTATTTCCTCGCGCGGGTGGCAGTGACGCAGGAGGGCCAGAGTAAGCTGGGCAAACGCTCGCTGCAGCCGGGCATGCCGGTCGAGGTGGTCTTCAAGACGGGGGAACGCTCGCTGCTCGTCTACCTCCTGCATCCGCTCACCAAGCGCATCGCAGCCTCCATGAAGGAAGAATGATCGGTAAAGAAAACACTGCTTCCAGGTCACCGCACGGGTGGCCCAGGACTACTATTCAATCGTTCACGTGCGGCTTGGCACGAGGCTGCCGCGAACCAGTTGCTCACTTCGTGCAAGGAGAGTAGCGATGGCAAGTCCAATGAATGTCAACAAGCTTCAGACGAAATCCCATGACGAACCGGACGAGGTTCGGGAGCCTGAAAAGACCCGGGTCGAAGTGGTCCGTCTCGAGGGGTACACGCTCGGACGCTTCAAGTTCGAGCCCGGGTGGCGCTGGTCGAAGTGCATCAAGCCGGTCGTGGGCACGGACAGTTGCCAGGTGGCTCACGTCGGGTATGCGGTTTCCGGCCGAATCACCGTGCAAATGAATGACGGCTCGCAGGCCGTCATCAAGGAAGGCATGTCGTACACCATCCCGCCGGGTCACGACGCGTGGGTCGAAGGCAACGACTCGTTCGTCGGCCTCGAGGTGATGAGCGCAGAGGAATACGCAAAGCCCAAGAGCTGACCCAGGGCGGAGGCCTCAGGGGCAGAAATCTTCGGGATGATCGAACGGGGATGCGATCGCGAGCGCTCCTTGCCGCGGCCAGGGGCGCCATGTCCGAGCCTTCAACCGAGCATCAGCGAGGCCTCGTCGCGCCAGTAGGCCACGGCGGCAAGCCAGCCCTCCCATACACAGCCGTTGCAGCCGCGACCGCAGCAGGTGGTGGGCTCGGACGGCGGCGCACGCATCGCAAGCCCCGCAGCATCGAGCAATGCCTGCACGCGCGCGATGAGCGCTTGCGCGCCTGCGAGGTTCGTGGGTTCGGGCAGCCGGTCGATGGCGTTCACGGGCGGCAGATCTTCATGCGTCGGGGTTCGATTCGAGCCGAGGGGAAGGCCAATCCTTCACCGCCTTTGGCGTTCAGCAAAGGCCGCGAGAGGCCGGCCCTGGTGGCCCTACCAGAAGATCCAGAGCGCCAGGCCGCCGAAGATGGCCCACTTCACGAGGTAGTACGCCCGCTTGTCCCACGCCTTCAGGCGCTTGCCGATCACGCGGATCTGGTAGATGTACTTGAACGCGCGGTTGATGCCGCCGGTCTTGTCGCCCACGTCGTTGGGCGAACTCGCGGCGGCCAGCAGGTTCTTTGCGAACCAGCGGTTCACGGCGCTGGCCCAGCGGTATTTCAGCGGGCGCTCGATGTCGCAGAACAGGATCACGCGGTCGTGGTCGGTGGTGTTCTCGGCGTAGTGGATGAAGGTCTCGTCGAACACCACGGCCTCGCCGTCGCGCCAGTGGTAGCGCTGGCCGTCCACGTCGATGTAGCAGCCTTCGACGCCCGGCGTCCACAGGCCCAGGTGGTAGCGCAGCGAACCGGCGAAGGGATCGCGGTGGCGCACCAGGCGGCTGCCCGGGGGCAGTTCGGCGAACATGGCGGCCTTGATGGTGCCGATGCCCTTCAGCAGTTCGGTGGTGCGCGGGCACAGCACGGCGGCCGAGGGATGCGCCTCGTCGTACCACTTCAGGTAGAAGCGCTTCCAGCCGCTCTTGAAGAAGGAGTTGAAGCCCACGTCGTTGAACTGGCTCGATGCCTTGATGCTGCCGCCATTGCGCATGGCCAGCGCTTCCTCGCGGATGACCTCCCAGTTCTCTTCGAGCACGCGCATCTCGGGGAACTGCGCGGGCGACAGGTACGGTGTACCCGGCACCTTCGAGAAAAGGTACATGAAGACGTTCAGCGGAGCGAGGAAGGTCGAGTGGTCGGAGAGCTGCCTGAAGAAGCGATGCCGCACCTGGCCGCGGAAATGAACGTAGAGCGCACTGAGCGCGAAGATGGCGAGAATGACCCACTTCATTGTTGAAAGTGTCCTGTAAACGGCACCGGCTAGTGTAAATCCTTGCCCCAAAACGGACCTGACCACGCCTTTTGGCCGTGCGGCACCTGGCGCTCAGTCCGCCCAGCCGGTCTCGATCTCGGTCTTCACCTCGGTCATGAGCTTGTGCACCGGGCACTTGCCCGCCACGCGCAGCAGTTCGTCGCGCTGCGCTTCGCTCAGGTCGCCGCTCAGGCGCAGGCCCGACTTGAGGCGGTAGACGCCCTTGCGCTCCTCGCTGGCGTCGCGGTCGACCACGACCTCGATGTCTTCCACCGGGATGCCCTTGCGGCGCGCGTAGATCAGCACCGTGAGCGCCTTGCATGCGGCGAGCGAAGCGTCGTACAGGTCATGCGGCTCGGGGCCCGCGTCGCTGCCGCCGCCCGCGGGCGAGGCGTCGACCGGAATCTCGTGGTTGCGGATCTTGAGGATGTGGCGCGTGCCGGTGGTGCCGTCGCGGCGAATCGAAATGGTCATGCCTGTCCTTGAATGAGGTGTGTGCTCAGCGGTCGACCGCCAGCATCAGCGTTTCCTTGATTTCTTCCATCACCACGTAGCTGTGCGACTCGGCCGCCACCGGCAGCTTCTTCAGGATGTCGCCCAGCAGGTGCCGGTACTCGCTCATGCCGCTCAGGCGCGCCTTCACGAGGTAGTCGAAGCTGCCCGACACCAGATGGCATTCGAGCACCTCGGGCATGTGCAGCAGCTCCTTGCGCACCTTGTCGAACACGTCGCCCGACTTGGCGGAGAGCTTGATCTCGACGAACACCAGCAGCGTCTTGCCCAGTGCCTCGGGCGACACGTGCGCGTGGTAGCCGGTGATGACGCCGTCGCGCTCCATGCGCTTCACGCGCTCGGCGCAGGGCGAGGCCGACAGGCCGATGTGCTCGGCCAACTCGGTCATGGAAACGCGGCCCTGGCGCTGCAAAAGGTCGAGGATGCGGCGGTCGATTCGGTCGAGTTCGGGCATTTCACTTCTGGCGCGGCGTTGGACGATGAGTCTCAGTGAATTTCGCTGCCAATTCACTGAAAACGATGGAATCCACTGCATTGTGCACTTTAGATTCCACTCATTCCATCTGAATCGGCGAATACACCATGAAAGTCATCGTTCTCGGCGGCGGCGTGATCGGCACCACCACGGCCTACTACCTCGCGCGCTCGGGCGCCGAGGTCACCCTGCTCGACCGGCAGGCCGGCCCCGCCGAGGAAACCAGCTTCGGCAACGCCGGCCAGGTGTCGCCGGGCTACTCCACGCCGTGGGCCGCGCCGGGCATTCCGCTGAAGGCGATCAAGTGGATGTTCAAGAAACACGCGCCGCTGTCGATCCGCCCCGACGGCACGCTGTTCCAGCTGCGCTGGATGGCCGCGATGCTGCGCAACTGCTCGCCCGAGGCCTATGCCGTGAACAAGGAACGCATGATGCGCGTGGCCGAATACAGCCGCGGCTGCCTGCAGCAATTGCGCGCCGACACCGGCCTGCAGTACGAGCAGCGCACCGGCGGCACGCTGCAGCTGTTCCGTACGCAGGCCCAGCTCGACGCGGTGCAGCGCGACATCGCGGTGCTCGAGGAATGCGGCGTGCCCTACGAACTGCTCGACCGCGACGCCCTCGCCCGCGTCGAGCCCGCATTGGCCGGCGCGCGCGACCGCCTCACGGGTGGCCTGCGCCTGCCCAACGACGAAACCGGCGACTGCCACCTGTTCACGCGCGGCCTCGCCGAGATCGCCCGCGGCCTGGGCGTCGACTTCCGCTTCGGCCAGACCATCGACGCGCTGGAAACCGACGGCGGCCGCATCACCGGCGTGCGCACCACCGCCGGCAAGATCCTCACGGCCGACCGCTACGTGATGGCCTTCGGCAGCTACTCGCGCGCCGCCATCGCCTCGCTGGGCCTCGACATCCCGGTGTACCCGGTCAAGGGCTATTCGCTGACCGTGCCGCTGCTCGACGAATCGCTCGCGCCGCAATCGACGGTGCTCGACGAGACCTACAAGGTGGCCGTCACGCGTTTTGACAACCGCATCCGCGTGGGCGGCATGGCCGAGCTCGGCGGCTTCGACCTGCGCCTGAACCCTGCACGCCGCGCCACGCTCGAGAAGGTGGTGACCGACCTGTTCCCCGGCGGCGACGTGCCCCGCGCCAGCTTCTGGACCGGCCTGCGCCCGATGACGCCCGACAGCACGCCCATCGTCGGCGGCACGCGCTATGCCAACCTGTTCCTCAACACCGGCCACGGCACGCTGGGCTGGACCATGGCCTGCGGCTCGGGCAAGCTGATCTCCGACATGGTGATGGGCCAGCGCCCGGAGATCCGCACCGATGGCCTTGCGATGGACCGCTACGAACAGGGCTCGTCGCACGCAACGCGCCCGAACCCGGCGACTGCCCCGGCTTGATGCGGAGGCCGCTCAGGCGGCCTTTGCAATCGGAATCACGGCACTGCTCATGCCGCGATAAACCTCCGCCTCGCCATGCTTCGCCAGCAGCTGCATCAGGTGCTTGCGAATCAGCATGCCGGGCCGATCCGATTCCATCGAATACTCCACGCCGCGCCGCCGCGTATCGACCAGCGCATCGGGGTCGGTCGATTCGAGGATGTCCTTGTCCTCGCGCGTCACCGCGTCGTCGAAGTCGATCAGCATCTGCGCCGTGCAGTCAGACTCTGTGTCGTTGCGGAACAGCCATTGGCACAGCTGCATGCGGCCGTCGTCAATGGGCGTGAAGCAGTTGATGATGATGTGGCGCACGCCGCTCGGGTACTCGATGTCGAGCCGGCGCGAGAACGGCAGGTAATACGCGTTGCGCATGTGGCGCGTGGTGATCGGATCGGTCACGCCGCTGATCGCATGGAACTTCACCGGGTTGGCCGCATCGATGACCGTCTCCGCGTAGAAGCCCGACTCGTTCTCCACCAGTTCGTACTTGCTCGGCTTCGGGCTCGCGGCCACGCCGAAGGTGGCACGGTGCACGAAGCTGAAGTGCGAGTTGTCGAAGGAATTCTCCAGCGCGCGCATCGGGCTGGTCTGCCACTCTTCGTAGAACTGGAAGATCGTGCGGTAGCCCGGGTCGTCGAACTCCGCAATGGCCGGGATGTCGGCAATGGGCTCCTCGAGCGCCACCCACGCATAGCCATAGCGCGCCGTGCAGCGGTAGGCCGTGGTGCGGTACTCGGGCGAGATCTTGCGGTCGGGCTCGTACTGCGGAATGCGGATGACCTGGCCGCTGCGGTCGTAGGTCCAGCCGTGGTAGCCGCACTGGATGGCGCCGGTGCCGCAGGTCCGGCCCTCTCCGTCCACGCACCAGCCCTTCGAGAGCTTCGCGGTGCGGTGGCAGCAGCGGTCCCGCAGCGCCGCGGGCTGGCCGTCGGCGTCGATGAAGAGAACGATGTCTTCGCCCAGCAGCCTGAAAGGCTTCGGGCCGCCGGCCAGTTCGGTGAGCGGCATGACGGCATGCCAGAACTTGCGGAAGACGGGTTGTTGGGTGACGAGCATGCGCGGACTCCTTCGGTGGTCGTGTGGGGGACGAACTGAAAGAGCAATTTCCCACCATCGACGGGAACCGTCGCGTGGCTGAACGCTTCTACTCTGCGCAACCTGCCTTGCAAATTGCGCGCCCGGATTGTGGCGCGGCTTCCTGGTCGGCGCACGTTTTCCCTTGCAATGCCCGAGCAAAATCCCTTGGCATGCGTCGTGCATGACCCACCGCAAGAGTAGAAGCGTTCAGCAGCGCACGCACCACGAACGTGCGCCCGCCCGGAAATTGCTCTTGAAACGCCTGCCGCATTTTTGCGGAGGGATTCAAGAACCGAAGCTTCCGAGGCCCCACATGCAACGCCGATCCTTCCTCGCGGCCAGCGCCGCCACCCTTGCCGCTCCCGCCGTCTTCGCGCAGGGCGGCGCCAGGCTCACCCCGCTCAAGTTCACGCTCGACTTCCGCATCAACGGCCAGACCGCGCCCTTCTTCCTCGCGCAGACCAAGGGCTACTATAGGGACGAGGGGCTCGACGTGAGCATCGACACCGGCGCCGGCTCGGTGGCCTCCATCACCCGCATCGCCAGCGGCGTCTACCAGCTCGGCCTGGGCGACATCAGTTCGCTGGTCGAGTTCAATGCGCAGAACCCCGGCACGCCGATGGTGCAGGCCGTGTACCAGTACTACAACCGCGCACCGTTCGCGATCATCGGCCGCAAGGACCGCGGCGTGACCGGCGATTTCAAGAGCCTCGCGGGCAAGAAGGTGGCGGCCGCCGCCGTCGAATCGACCCGCCGTGCATGGCCCCTGGTCGCGCGCAAGCAGGGTATGCGCGCCGACGCCTTCCAGTGGCAGACCACCGACTTCAGCGCGCGCGACAACGTGATGGTGCGTGGCGACGTCGATGCCGCCACCTACTTCCACGACTCGGCCGTGTCGCTGTTCGCGCGCATGAAGCCCGAGGAACTGTCGGTGCTCAAGTACGCCGACGCTGGCGTCAACCTGTACGGCAACGCGATCCTTGCAGGCAGCAATCTCATCGCGCAGAACCCGAAGGTGGTCGCGGCCTTCCTGCGCGCGAGCAACCGCGCCATCGTCGAGACTTTTTCCAATCCGGCGCCGAGCATCGCGGCCATGCGCCAGCGCGAGCCCATCCTCGATGAGAAAATCGAACTCGAGCGCTGGGGCATCACCGCGCAGTACGTGGGTGCGGCCGACACGCGCGATCATGGCCTCGGCGACATCCGGAAGCTCTTGCTCGAACAGCAGGTCGACGAAGTGGCCGATGTCTTCGGCCTCAAGATCAAGCCCGCGTCCGACGCCATCTTCAATACTTCGATGCTTCCATTGCGCATCGAACGCTCCCTTCCCAAAGCATGAATTTCCACAGCGACACCCACACCGTCATCTATCCCGCCGAAACAGCACTCGATGAACGCGACGGCCGCTATCTGCGCAAGGCCATCGTCTGGTCGCACGCGGCGCGCCGCCGGGGCAACCGCCCCTTCGGCTGCGTCATCGTCTCGGCCGCCGGCGAAGTGCTGGCCGAAGCCGGCAACAGCAATGCCGAGACCGGCGACTGCACGGCGCATGCAGAAATCAATGCGCTGCGCGCGCTGGCCGAGCGCAAGCTCCCGCGCGAGGAACTCGCGGGCGCCACGCTCTATGCCTCGGGCGAACCCTGTGTGATGTGCGCCGGCGCGATCTTCTGGTCGAACATCGGCCGCGTGGTGTTCGGCATCGATGCCGAGCGCCTGCGCGTGTTCCGCGGCGAGCGGCAGGACCAGCGCGATGCCGAGCTGTCGTGCCGCGATGTGTTCCGCGCCTCGCCACACCCGATCGAATGCATCGGGCCGGCACTCGTCGACGAAGCGAGTGCCGCGCACGACGGCGCCTGGAAGTAGGGCTCGCCCCCAGGCTTCGCGCACTTCGTGTCGCTTCGCCAACCCCCTACCGGGGGCAACACCGGCGGCCCGGCGAAGCCGGTTCCGCGGTGTTCCACGAAAACACCCCGACTAGACTCCGCGAATGCCCTGGCACGCCCGTCTCCATCTCTCCTACCAGCGGGAATCCGCCCGCACCGTCGCCCGCTTCCGCCATGACGGCCCGCTGCGCATCCTGCAGAGCCTGTACCCCGAGGGCGATGCCGTCTGCCACAACGTGCTCGTGCATCCGCCGGGCGGCCTGGTGGGTGGAGACACGCTCGACCTCGGCATCGAGGCCGCCGACGGCAGCCATGGCCTGATCACCACGCCCGGCGCCTCGCGCTTCTACCGCTCCGAAGGCGAGCTGGCGCTGCAGCGCACGCGCATCCGCCTCGCAGCCGGCGCGCGGCTCGAATGGCTGCCGCTCGAAGCCATCTGCTACAGCGGCTGCCAGGCAGAGAACCGGCTTTCCATCGAGATCGAGCCCGGCGCCGAGCTGATCGGCTGGGACATCACCGCGCTCGGCCTGCCGAATGCCAACCAGCCCTTCGAGCGCGGCAGCTACCTGCAGCACATCGAGGTGCCCGGCGTGTGGCTGGAGCGCGGACGCATCGACGCGGCCGACCACCGGCTGCTGCAAAGCCCCATTGGCCTCAACGGCCACCGCTGCCTGGCCTCGCTGTTCTTCGTGGCGGGCTCGCCGGTAGCGCGCGCCCGGCGCGAGGCCCTGCTGGCGCACGCACGCTCACTGCTCGAAGCGAGCCCGCTGTTCGGCAGCGCAGGTGCCACCAGCCCGCATGCCGAAGTGGTCGTGCTGCGCGTGCTCGCGCCCGTGGTCGAGCCCGCGATGCAGTTGCTGCGGCAAGTCTGGCAGGCATGGCGCGGCGAGCTGTGGCAGCTGCCCGCGGCCACGCCGCGCATCTGGGCGACCTGAGCCCGATCTTCGCCCCTGGGGCCAATCTGTAGGCGCCGTCTGACGGACAGCCGCTTTGCAAAGGCGCACGCTGCCTCTTTTGCCCAGCGGATGACGAGGATCGGCCATGTCTCCAGACAACGCCCCGAACGCCCACACCCATGCGGAAACGCAGCTTCATCGGCATCTGGCGCACTTCAACGCCGCACGGCTGAAGTTCGGCAGCCCGTCGCCCCACTGGCAGGATGAGCTCGCCCGAGAGCATGAATGCCGCCTGATCGAAGGCAGGTACCTCGAAGCCCTGCGCACCACGGTGCAGGTGGCGGCATCGGCCTCGGCCGGCAATGCGGACCATTTCGCCAACTGGTTCGCGTCGCTCGCGCGCACGGGCCCCGGCCAGCATCACCCGCTGTTCGACTGGCTGGCTCAGGAAGCCACCCTGCCGCAGATGCGCTGGTTCCTCACGCAGGAGGCCGCAGGCGAAGCGGGCTTCGAAGACCTGCTGGCCTGCACCCAGGTCAAGCTGCCGCCGCAGCCCAAGCTCGAATGCGCGCGCAACTTCTGGGACGAGATGGGCCATGGCAAGCGCAGCGCCATGCACGGCCAGATGCTGGAGCACATGGTGCGCGAACTCGACCTGCATCCGGCCATCGACACCACCGTATGGGAGTCGCTCGCGCTGGCCAACACCATGGTCGGGCTGGCGACCACGCGGCGCTACGCGTACCACGCCATCGGCGCGCTCGGCGTCATCGAGCTCACGGCCCCCGGGCGGGTGAAGCAGGTGGCGGCCGGCATGCGCCGCCTGGGCCTGAGCGGCCGTGCGCGCGCCTACTTCGACCTGCATGCGGCGCTCGACGTGTCGCACTCGCGCGCGTGGATACGCGAGGTGATCCGGCCGCTGGTCGAGGCCGATCCGTCCTGCGGGCAGTTCATCGCCGAGGGCGCGCTGATGCGGCTCGTTTGCGGAGAGCGCTGCTTCGCGCGCTACACCGCCGAACTGCAACAAGCCGAGGAGGTCGCCGCATGATGAACGCAGCCGGCGTGCTGCGCCAGGTGGCGGCCACGGGCTATCGCTTCACGACCGTCACGCCCTTGACCCACCAGCGCGTGCTCGCGCGGCGCGGGCGCGAGCCGGGAGCGACGCTGCGCGACATCTTCGGCTGGAACCTGCCGTTCGAAGCGGGCACCGTGCCGCCGGAACTGCTGGCCGGCATGGAGCAGGCCGGCATCGTGCGCTGCACAGGGTCGCTGCTGCGCAGCACGGTGCGCATAGCCAGCCTCGGCGACGACCTGTTCTTTCACTCGGCCTACCCGACGGTCGAGGAGAACGCCGTGTTCTTCGGGCCCGACACGCATCGCTTCGGGCGTTTCATCCGCTATGCGCTGAACCCGCGCAAGACAAAGCAGCCGCTGCGCGTGCTCGACGTGGGCTGCGGCAGCGGCGCGGGCGGCATTGCGGTGGCGCGTGCGCTGGCGGCGACGGACACGCCCTGCACGATCGTGATGAACGACATCAATCCGCTGGCGCTGGAGTACACGGCCGTCAATGCGGAGGCCGCCGGCATCCCTGTGACGCTCGCGCAGGGCGATGCGCTGTCGGCGGTCGAAGGCGACTTCGACCTCATCGTGTCGAACCCGCCCTACCTCGACGATGCCGCGCAGCGCGCCTACCGCCACGGCGGCGCACGGCTCGGGCGGGCGCTCGGCGTGCGCATCGCGGCCGAGTCGCTGAAGCGGCTGGCGCCGGGCGGGCAGCTGCTGCTCTACACCGGCGTGGCGATGGTCGATGGCGAAGACCCGTTCCTTGCCGAGATACGGCCGCTGCTCACCGCGCCGGGTTTCGAGTGGTCGTATGCCGAGATCGATCCCGACGTGTTCGGCGAGGAACTGGAACGCCCGGTGTATGCGCACATCGACCGCATCGCCGCCGTCGGGCTCGTTGCCGCGCGCACAGCGGAGGCCGCGTGATGGCCGCCGGACTCGACCTCGGCGCCGACACCGCGCGGCTCGCCGTGGTGCGCGAATGCAGCGTGCTGGAGCGCATGCCCAAGTGGCTCATCTGCGTGCCGCTGGTGGTGCAGTGGCTGTGGCTGTCGCTGCGCTACGGCGGTGCCACCTTGCCGTCGGCGGCCAACCCGCATCTCACCTCGGGCGGACTGGTGGGCGAAGGCAAGCTCGAATACTTCCGCGGCATGGGGCCGCTGGCGCGCTCGCTCACGGCCGACTACTGCGCGGTGTTCAACGATGGCACGGCGAACGAAGACTCGTTGCGGCGAATCATGGCTGAGAACGGCCTCGCATTCCCCATCGTCGCCAAGCCCGACCTGGGCCTGTGCGGCTACGGCGTTCGCCTGCTGCCCGACATGGCTGCGCTGCGGGCGTACCTGGCCGCCTTTCCTTCCGGCGAAACGGTCGTGCTGCAACGCTACCTGCCGCAGGAAGGCGAGGCAGGCATCTTCTACGCACGCGATCCCGTCACCGGCGAGGGCCGCATCATCGGCCTCGCGCTGCGCTACTTCCCGCGCGTGACGGGCGACGGCCGCAGCACCGTGGCGCAGCTCGTGGCGGCCGACGTGCGCGCGCGCCGCATCGCGCGCTCGCCGCGCCACGAATGCAGCGTGCCGTCCGAGAGCGTGCCGGCCGCCGGCCAGCAGGTTCGGCTGGCCACCATCGGCTCGACCCGCGTGGGCGGGCTGTACCGCGACGGCGCGGCGCTCATCACGCCCGAGCTGGTGCGTGCCATCGACGCCATCGCGCGCGACATGCCCGACTTCCATTTCGGGCGCTTCGACGTGCGCTGCGAGAACCTGCGCGAACTCGGCGCCGGGCGCGGCTTCACCATCATGGAGATCAACGGCGCGGGATCCGAAGCCATCGAGGCCTGGGACCCCGACATCGGCGTGCTGCAGGGCTTTCGCATGGTCTTCGCCAAGCAGCGGCTGCTGTTCGCCATCGGCGCAGCGCAGCGCAAGGCCGGCGTACGGCCCATCGGCCTGCTCGCCCTCGCACGGCTCAACCGGCGGCAGAACCGCCTGGTCGACCGCTATCCGCCATCCAACTGAATTGCCGCATGCACATGGACATCACCGCTTCGCACGCCCTGCCCCGCCGTTCGCTCGCGCCGCTCGCTGCCGCGGCGCCCATGCTGGAAACCCGCTGGGCCGATTGCGAAGAGGACGTGCGCGACGCCCAGCGCCTGCGCTTTCGCGTGTTCGCGCAGGAAATGGGCGCCCGTCTCGCGCCACCCGAAGGCACGCCGCCCGGACTCGATGCCGACCGCTTCGACCCCTTCTGCGACCACCTGCTGGTGCATGCGGTGGACCCCGTGCACGGCCGCGGCCCGCTCATCGGCACCTACCGCGTGTTGACTCCGGAAGCAGCGCGCCGCGCGGGCGGCTTCTACACCGACACCGAGTTCGACCTGGCGCCGCTCGCGCCGCTGCGTGCGCGGGCGCTGGAGCTGGGCCGCTCGTGCGTGGATGCGGATTGGCGCTCGGGCAGCGTGATCATGGCGCTGTGGGCCGCGCTGGGGCAGTACATGGTCGACCACGCACTCGACACCATGATCGGCTGCGCCAGCATCGGGCTCGACGACCAGGGCCTGACTGCCGCGCGGCTGTGGCACCAGCTGTGCCGCACGCACCTGGTCGAGCAGCGCTGGCGCGTGGAGCCACGCATCGCACTGCCGCTGGACACCGATGCAGAAGCCGATGCCGACAGCGACACCGCGCCTCCCGCCGCGCCGCCGCTCATCAAGGGTTACTTGCGCTGCGGCGCGCGCCTGCTCGGCCCGCCCGCGCTCGATGTCGCGTTCAACACCGCCGACCTGCCGATGATGCTGCGCGTGGACGACGTGTCGCCGCGCTACCGCCAGCATTTCTTCGGCGTCGCCGCGTGACGTTGCGGGCGCGATCACGGCGCGCCCGGGCGCTTGGGATACAGTCCCGCACCTCACGCCCTCACGCCCCACCGCCAGAGTGAACTTCAGAAAATCCGCCAACAGCCTTGTTGTTCGCCTGCTCATGATGGGCCTTTTGATGGCGGTGGTGGGAACCGCCGGCAGCTACATCCAGCTCAGCCGCTTCCTGCGGGAGGAGCTGACCCGATCGGTGGCGGTGCAGCAAACGGCGCTGGCCGCCTACGTGGCGCGCAACGTCGACAACTACCTGGGCGAGCGGTTGTCGTTCCTCGAACGCCTGGCGGCCACCCTGCCGCCGGAACTCCTGACGCAGCCCGACCGGCTGCGGGGATGGCTGGCGGAGCGCAGCACGCTGAGCCCGGTCTTCCCGCTCGGCCTGATGGTCGCGGACGCCACCGGCAAGCGGCTCGACGGTACGGGGCAGCTCGCAACGGACGGTTCGGAATTCGCGTCCGCGCGCGCA
>NZ_JBGLYN010000022.1:0-77940 GCF_047304045.1 Variovorax sp. Varisp85 | reverse complement strand
CCCCTGCCCTCCCCCAGAGGGGGAGGGAGAAAGACAGGATTACTGATAGCCCTTGGGGAACGGATCGGGTTTGATGAGCTCAGCCGACTCCGCCACCACCTTGAACGTCCCGTCCAGCTGCCCCTGCCCGATGCGCGCCTTGCTCCACAGGTGGTGGTTCGCATCCAGCTTCACGTACCCCTCGGGCGCCGTCTTCAGCTCGATCCCCGGCGAACCGGCCACGACCTTGTCCACATCGAAGCTGCCGGCCTTCTCCACCGCCGCCTTCCACAGCCACGGCCCCAGATACCCCGCCTGCGTCACGTCGCCGATCACCGCATCCTTGCCGTACTTCGCCTTGAAGGCTTCCACGAACTTCTTGTTGTTCGCGTTGTCCAGCGACTGGAAGTACTTCATCGACGAGTAGAAGCCCGCGAAGTTCTCGCCACCCACGCCGGTCATTTCGTCTTCCGTCACGGCCAGCGTCAGCAGGAACTGCTTGTCGCCGGTGATGCCCGCGGCCTTCAACTGCTTGTAGAAAGCCACATTCGAGCCACCCACCACCGCCGCGAAGATGCAGTCGGGCTTTGCCACCTTGATCTTGTTGATCAGCGAGTTGAAGTTGGTGTGGCCCAGCGGGTAGTACTCCTCGCCCTTGACCGAACCCTTCTGGAAATTCTCGATGTGCTTGCGCGCGATCTTCATCGAGGTGCGCGGCCAGATGTAGTCGGAGCCCACCAGGAAGAAGGTCTTGGCCTTCTTCTCCTTCGCGCCCCAGTCCAGGCCCCAGATGATCTGTTGCGTGGCTTCCTGGCCGGTGTAGATCACGTTCTTGCTCTGCTCCAGGCCTTCGTAGAAGGTCGGGTAGTACAGCAGGCCGTTCTCTTTCTCGAACACCGGCAGCACGGCCTTGCGCGAGGCGCTGGTCCAGCAGCCGAACACGGCGGCGCAGTGGTCGTTGACGAGCAGCTTCTTCGACTTCTCTGCAAAGGTTGGCCAGTCGGAGGCGCCGTCTTCCTTGATGACCTTGATCTTGCGGCCGAGGATGCCGCCCATCGCGTTGATCTGGTCGATGGCGAGCTGCTCGGCCTGGATGGAGCCGGTCTCCGAAATGGCCATGGTGCCGGAAGACGAGTGCAGCTGGCCCACCGTCACCTCGGTGTCGGTCACAGCGAGCTTGGTGGTGTTCACCTTGGCCGTGGGGAACTGTCCTTGGCCGAAGCTGAGGCCGCTCAGGCCCAACACGGGCAACGCGGCGGCGCCCTGCAGCAGACGGCGGCGGCGCAATGCCAGGGCATCGAGAGAAAGATCGGAATCACGCGACATCAGGAAACTCCAGGCAGGTTGTTGGAAAGTAGGGCCGCGCACCATCACAGTGCATCGGACGGTGCCCCGAGCACCATGGCTGGCACTTTAGAAATCACCTGCGTACTCGCGAATACGTCATTCAACGTAGCGGTGCGCAGGCGCCCTGCCTGCAGACTCGAAGGCACGACATTGGCGGCAATGCAACCAGGGAGCGCTTCTTGCTGTGTCCGCCCTCATGCCACCGCCGCCGCGAGAACCCGCCATGCAATCCGTCTCCGGACAGAAGATCTTTCGCATCCGCCGCGACTACAACGCCTGGGTCGCGAACGAAACGCTGGAGGACTACGCGCTGCGCTACACGCCGCGCAGCTTTCGCAAATGGTCGGAGTTCCGCGTGGCCAATGCGGCCTTCGGTGCCACCTCGTTCCTGGCGCTGGAGGCCATCGGCGGTGCCATCGGGCTGAGCTACGGCTTCTCGAACGCGCTGTGGGCCATCCTGGTGGTGGGGCTCATCACTTTCCTTACCGGCCTGCCGATCTCGTACTACGCGGCGCGCCACGGCGTGGACATGGACCTGCTCACACGCGGCGCGGGCTTCGGCTACCTGGGCTCCACGCTCACCTCGCTGATCTACGCGAGCTTCACCTTCATCTTCTTCGCGCTGGAGGCGGCCATCCTCGCGCTGGCACTGCAGATGTACCTGGACTGGCCGCTGTGGCTGCTGTACCTGGTGTCGTCCATCGTCATCATTCCGCTGGTGGCGCGCGGCATCACGCTCATCTCGGGGCTGCAGCTGTGGACGCAGCCGATCTGGATCGTGCTGTTCGTTTGCCCCTTCATCGCGGTGATGGTGAAGAAGCCCGAGCTCTACGCCGACTTCACCGGCCTCGTGGGCCGCACCTCCGACAGCAGCGGCTTCGACCCACTGATGTTCGGAGCGGCCGCCACGGTGGCCTTCTCGCTGGTGGTGCAGATCGGCGAACAGGTCGACTACCTGCGCTTCCTGCCCGAGAAGACAGCCGCCAACCGGGGCCGCTGGTGGGCCGCGGTGCTGATCGCGGGGCCGGGCTGGATCGTGCCGGGCATGCTGAAGATGATGGGCGGGGCCTTCCTTGCCTTCCTCGCGCTGCAGCACGAGATACCCGGCATCCATGCGATCGAGCCGACGCAGATGTACCTCACCGGTTTCTCGTACGTGCTGCGCGACCCGGCCTGGGTGCTGGGCATCACGGTGCTCTTCGTGGTGGTCTCGCAGATGAAGATCAACCTCACCAACGCCTACGCGGGTTCGCTGGCATGGTCGAACTTCTTCGCGCGGCTCACGCACAGCCATCCGGGGCGCGTGGTGTGGCTGGTGTTCAACGTGGTCATCGCGATCCTGCTGATGGCGCTCGGCGTGTTCGCGGCGCTGGAGCACGTGCTGGGTTTCTACAGCAACATCGCCATCGCCTGGGTCGGCGCGCTGGTGGCCGACCTGGTCATCAACAAGCCGCTGGGGTGGAGCCCGAAGACCATCGAGTTCAAGCGCGCGCACCTGTACGACATCAACCCGGTCGGGCTGGTGGCGATGCTGGTGGCCGCCGCGCTGGCGATGCTGGCCTACTCGGGCGTGCTCGGCCATTGGGCAAAAGCCTTCTCGCCCTTCATCGCGCTGGTGACAGCCATGGCCGTGTCGCCGCTGCTGGCCTGGCGCACGCGCGGGCGCTACTACCTCGCGCGCCACGACATCGACCGCTGGACGCCCGGCCAGAACGTGAAGTGCTCGGTATGCGACAACAGCTTCGAGTCGGAAGACATGGCGCACTGCCCGGCCTACAGCGCACCGATCTGCTCGCTGTGCTGCACGCTCGAATCGCGCTGCCACGACCGCTGCAAGACCGACTCGCGCGCGGCCGAGCAGATGAGCGGCTGGCTGCAGGCGCTGCTGCCGCCGGCGCTGTCGGCGCGGCTCAACTTCCGCGTGGCGCATTACCTGCTGATCGCCACCTCGCTCATTGCATTGCTGGCCACCGTGGTCGGCGTGGTCTATGCGCAGGAGGCGCTGGCGGGCACGAGCGATTCGGTCATGGCCACGGCCTTCCTGAAAGTGTTCGCGCTGCTCTCGGTGGTGGCCGCGGTCGCCGCATGGTGGGTGGTGCTGGGCAGCGAGAGCCGGCAGATGGCGCAGGAAGAATCGATGCGCCACAACAACCTGCTCGCGCTCGAGATCGAGGCGCACCGCCGCACAGACGCCGCACTGCAGACCGCCAAGGAAGCCGCCGAGGCCGCGAACCAGGCCAAGACGCGCTATGTGGCCGGCATGACGCATGAGTTGCGCACGCCGCTCAACAGCATCCTGGGCTACTCGCAGATCCTGCTCAAGGGCGACGCGGTCGCGCCCCCGCGCGAGGCGGTGCAGACCATTCACCGCAGCGGCGAGCACATGCTGGGCCTGATCGACGGGCTGCTCGACCTGGCGCGCATCGAGGCCGGCCGGCTGCAGCTCGAACCCGCGCCGCTCGCGCTGCCCGCGTTTCTCGACCAGCTCGTGCACATGGTGCGCCCGCAGGCCGAGAACAAGGGCCTGGCCTTCGTTTGCACGCATGCAGGGCGGTTGCCGCCGTGGGTGCACGCCGATGCGAAATGGCTGCGGCAGATCCTCATCAACCTGCTGACCAATGCCGTGCGATTCACCGACAGCGGTACGGTCACGCTGCATGTGGATGCGCGGCGCGAGGTACTGCGCTTCGACGTGGTCGACACCGGCATCGGCGTCGCGCCGCAGGACCATCAGCGCATCTTCCTGCCCTTCGAGCGCGGCGCAGCGGGCCGCCGCCGTGGCGAGCCGGGCACGGGGCTGGGCCTCACCATCACCGGGCTGCTCACCTCGCTGATGGGCGGAGAGCTCAGGCTGGCATCGACATCGTCGCAGGGCAGCACCTTCAGCGTGCGCGTGTACCTGCGCGAGGTGGCCGACCCCGGCCCGCAGGCCAAGGCCGGCGCACCGCGGCAGCCCGTGTCGGGCTACATCGGCGCGCGCCGCACGCTGCTGGTGGTCGATGACCAGCCCGTGCAGCGCCAGATGCTGGCCGGCATGCTCGTGCCGCTGGGCTTCGAGATACGCGAGGCCGCAAGCGGCACCGAGTGCCTCGACAGCCTGCGCGAAGAATTGCCATCGGCCATCCTGCTCGACCTGACGATGGACGACATGGACGGCTGGCAGACCGCCACCTCGGTGCGCGCCTCGGGCTTCGGGGATATCCCGATCATCATCGTCTCGGCCAACATGTTCGAGAACAAGAACGAGCGACTGCAAGCGGCAGGCTGCCAGGCCTTTGTGGGCAAGCCGGTGATCGAGTCGGAGCTGATCGCCACGCTGGAGCGCCACCTCGGGCTCGAATGGCTGTCGACCGCCGATACGCTCGCGCCTCTCGCGGGTGAAGCAGAAGAAGCGCTGCAGCGCCCCCGGCAACTCGCTCTTTCGGAAGACGACCGCGCCGAACTCATGCGCCTCGTGCAGATGGGCCACGTGCGCGGCCTGCACACGGCGCTCGACCGGCTGGCAGCCGCCTCGCCCGCCGCCGCATCGACCTGCACCTGGCTGCGCGGCATGGTCGTGCGCTTCGAACTCGACAACCTCCGCAACGCACTGGCCGAAGATGCAGACACCCTCGCCCCCTGAATCGTCATCCGAACGGCCCGTGGTGCTGGTGGTGGACGACGCGCCCAGCAGCCTCGGCATGCTGTGCGACACGCTGGAGGCCAGCGGCTACACCGTGCTGGTGGCGGTCGACGGCGAGGCCGCGCTGCAGCGGCTCGAACTCGTGGTGCCCGATGCGATCCTGCTCGACGGCCTGATGCCCGGTCTCTCGGGCTTCGAGACCTGCCGGCGCATCAAGGCCAACCCGGCGCTCGCGCACATCCCGGTGCTGTTCATGACGGGCCTGTCGGAAACCTCGCACGTGGTCGAGGGCTTCGAGTGCGGCGGCGTCGACTACGTGGTGAAGCCGATCCGCGCTCAGGAGGTGCTGGCGCGGCTGCACACGCACGCGCGCAACGCCCGCATCACGCGCATGGCACGCGACGCGGTCGATGTGGCCGGCATGGGCGTGGTGTTCGTCGACACGCGCGGGCGCATCGCGTGGCGCTCGCCGCAGGCCGCGCTGTGGCTGCACGCGCTGGAAGACCCGGTGGCGCCGGGCCTGCTGCCCGCGTCGCTGGAACCGGCGCTGGCGCCGGGCGCGGCCATTGCCATCGGCACCGCCACGGGCATGCGGCTGTCGGTGCGCAACCTCGGCGCCGCGGCGCTCGGCGAGACGATGCTGCTGTTCGCCATCCAGCGTGAAGGCCCGGCGGCCCGGCTGGCCGATGCCGCCCTCACGCCGCGCGAGACCGAGGTGCTCTCCTGGCTCGCCAAGGGCAAGACCAACCGCGACATCGGCGACATCCTCGGCACCAGCCCGCGCACGGTGAACAAGCACCTGGAGCACATCTTCGAGAAGCTGGGGGTGGAGACGCGGGCGGCTGCGGCGGCGCTGGCGAGCGGTATGTAACCCCCATGGGGTAACCGCCCCAACGGCACGGGGCTATAGGTCGCGAATACTTTGGTTGCATTCAAAATGAGAACGCCACCGGAGTCAACAATGCTCTCAAGCCTTCTGCAGTTTCCTCCCCGCGAAAGTGCGTACAGGCGCAAGTTCCTGAACAACACGGACGAGAACCTCTTCATGGGCTCGTTCGAGAGCTTCGCGGCGGCCGAGGCCGGCGCGCCGCCCTCCAAAGCCGTGGGCTATGCCAATGCCGATGCGAGCGACCTCTACAGCCCGCAGATCTATTTCTACGACTATCCCGGCCTCTTCTGGCTGGGGCGCTCCATCGATGCGGGGCTGACGCGCGTGTTCGACCTCGGCGGGCACGTCGGCATCAAATACTACGCATTCCGGCGCGTGCTGAGCTACCCCGCCACCCTGCAATGGACCGTGTGCGACGTGCCCGGCGTGGTCGAGAGCGGCCGCGCGATGGCCGTGAAGCGGGAAGCCACCGCGCAGCTCGGCTTCACCACCGACTACCGCGATGCGAGCGGCTGCGACGTGCTGTATGTCTCGGGCAGCCTGCAGTACCTGCCGACGCGCATGGACGCGATTCTTTCCGCGCTGGCCGTGAAGCCGAGGCGCATCATCATGAACACCACGGCCGTGCACCCCGAGCGCACGATCTACACGCTCAACAGCATCGGCGTGGCCGTGTGCGCCTACCGCATCCAGCACCACGACGAACTCCTGGCCGATCTCGCACGCTCGGGCTACAGGAAGCGCGACGTGTGGCGCAACGAGGGCAAGCCGATCGAGGTGCCCTTCGTCGCTGGCGGCGACAAGCCGTACTACGCGGGCTGCTGTTTCGACCTCGTCGATTGATGCGCCAACCCGGCCGGCGGGAAAGGAGCGTCCCTGCCGGTCGATCAAGAGATGCGGCGTCCAGGCAGCCGCGATCCGCCGATGCACCCGACAAGCCGTGTCGCCTCGGTGATAACCCCGAATCCGCTGAAGGCGGAATGACAGCTCCGGCCTCTACGATAGGCAAACGACAGGCGGCCTCCAGGCCACTGGCCTTTTCTTCCTCCCGGAGACATCGTGACAAAGCCCCTTCCTTCCCCCTTCCTCGCCCTCACCCGCCGCGCTGCCTTGCCGCTGATCGCAGCCCTCGCGCTCGCCGGCTGCGGCACCCTCGGCGGCGGCAACAAGCCTGCGGGCGAAGACATCCACGTCATGACCTCGGGCGGCTTCACCGCCGCCTACAACGACCTGCGCCCGGAGTTCGAGCGCAGCAGCGGCCGCACCGTCAAAACCGCCTATGGCGCCTCGATGGGCAACGCCACCGACTCGATCCCCAGCCGCTTGGCGCGCAACGAGCCGGCCGACGTCGTGATCCTCGCGCGCCCGGCGCTCGATGCGCTGGTGGCGCAGGGCAAGGTGGTGGCGGGCAGCCAGGTCGACCTGGTGCGCTCGTCCATTGGCTTCGCGGTGCGCAAGGGCGCGCCCAAGCCGGACATCGGCACGGTCGACGCGCTCAAGCGCACGCTGCTCGCGGCACCGTCGATCGCCTACTCGGCGAGCGCGAGCGGCACCTACTACGAGACCGAGCTGCTCAAGAAGCTGGGCATCGAAGACCAGGTGAAACCCAAGAGCAAGCGCATCCTGAGCGAGCGCGTGGGCTCGGTGGTGGCGCGCGGCGACGCGGCGCTCGGCCTGCAGCAGGTGAGCGAGCTGCTGCCCATCGAGGGCATCGACTACATCGGTCCGCTGCCCGCCGAGGTGCAGCGCGTGACGGTGTTCTCGGCCGGCATCGCCACCGCGTCGAAGCAGCCCGATGCGGCGCGGCAGCTGATCCGCTATCTCAACTCCCCGGCCGCGGCGCCGACCATCGCGAAGACGGGGCTGGAGCCGCTGTCGGCACGTTGAGCGCGCACCGTCAGAGCGTGCGGCCATCACACCGGAAGAACTCGACGCGCACGTGCGGCGCCGGGGTCTCGCGCGAGCACTGGCGTGCACGGGATACCGGGCCAATCAGCAGACGTTGATCATCGACAGCTGCGAACCGGAGGCCAAGCCCGCAGATTTGTTCTAACTTCGCCAGCCCGATACAGGCCGAAAACGTCGGCCTTCGTGACAAACGACCAGCCGGTTGACGATGGGCAACAGTGTCAGTGCGCACAGCCACGTACAACGCCCCGTCATCTACTGGGAGCGTGCCAAATGGAGCGAAAAATTCTTGTCGTCGGCGATCCGCCGGCACTTGGCGGGCGGGTTCTGCCTTACGACGGTCCGATGTTCGGTCTGTATGGCCACCGCATCGCGTTGATAGGCGGCAGGGCCTACTGTGAGGGCTGCAACAGCGTGGGCATCATCGCCAAGGCAGGAGGGCCACGGCGTCTTCAATTCATTTCAGAGGCCGCGCTGGAAGGCGACGTGGTGATCTGCCACTGCCCGATGCCACAGCCCCTGCTTGCCACACTGCAGCACACATCAACATACGACGACGGTGCGTGGTACGCCGCTGGAGCCGAACCGAGCGTGGCAGCAATGGCCATGTTGGTTGCCGCCGCGCCTTCGGAGATGGCGGCGTTGAAGAAAGTGGTGGATGCAGGTGTCGCGCACCCAGCCGAGGCCGAACAGACCGAAAACATCTGTCCCAACATGACGAACAAGGAGCTTGTGACCACGGTGCTGGAACTGCGCGACAAGGCGGTATCGCTCATTTCCGGGAAGCGGCTCCCCGAGTTGGAGCGATGGAATGAGGCTGATAGATCCCGAGTGAAAGATTGGTTTGGCGTGGCCGACCAGAGCACCCGCGAATACATGCAACAGGGCTTGAAGGCATGCGTGCAAGTGCTTCGAGGGCTCGATGCCAGAAACTTCGTGCGCTACTCGGAAACAGCACTCAAGCATGTCGGTTGCATCTTGCCGAGCAACGCGGATGATGCGGCTGCGGGTGTTTGCAAGCCAGATACCGCTACCCATACCATCGCGATCAATATCAAGTTCTGCGCGCTTCGCCCCATTTCTGCCGATCAGGATTCAAAGCTCTCAACGCTTATTCACGAGGTCACGCATTTCAACGACTGCTTTGGAAGTTTTGATGCTCTGTACTACCTTAGGTCTTCTCGCGAGGCCGCGAAAACAGACCCGCAAAGAATGCGAAGCAACGCTGATAGCATCGCTGGCTACGTGGTCTGGGACGAGGTTTTCCATGCTCGCTAGAGCACTTTCAATACTGCTGACATTCACGATCTGTACCAACGCCTCGGCTTGCCAGTACATCGTCCAGACATCGCTCGCGTTCGGAGCGGGTACATCTGATCTGGATAAAGCTCAAATAGTCAAGTTGGCTGCATGGATCGACGGCGCGACTTCACAGTACCCAAAATTCGATTACGCCTCAGTTGAAGCGGGCGCCTCGCTAAGAACTCCGGATGAGCCACTGCGAGGGGCCGAGAAACGGGCGAAGCAACGAGCGGAGAGCGCCGCACGCGCGCTCAAAGCACTGTTCCCCACTGATATCCAGGTAAGGACTATTTCGCACCCTTACCGGGAGCAAATGGCCTACGGATCAAGCAATGACTTTGCCGTAGTACAGCTCTATCCCGATCAAAAGGCTTTTCCTTTGCCGGACTGCAACCCAGTCCCTACCCCCGGTTTTCAGCCCGGCCGTTAGTCTTGGCCTGTTGATGCAGACCGGTGGGGAGCCGGCCCTCCTCATCACTGCCCGGTTGCCTGTCGGGCCGTAAACTGGTACGCATTCCCAGCCTTCATCGACGCCCAACGCCATGACCCAGCCTCGACCGACAACGGCCTCCCCCGCCCTCGTTTCCGCCTTTGCGCCCGGCGGCACGCTGCGCGCCTCGATCAACCTCGGCAATCCGATCCTCGCCAACAAGGACGCCGCCACGGGTGAGCCTGTCGGCGTATCGATCGACCTTGCCCGCGAGTTCGCGCGGCGCCTTGGCGTGGGCATCGAGCTGGTGGTGTTCGAGAAGGCCGCGGCCTCGGTGGACGCGGTGAAGAACGAGAAAGCCGACATCGGCTTCTTCGCAGTCGACCCCGCGCGCAGCGAAGGGCTGCGCTTCACGGCACCCTACGTGCTGATCGAAGGCAGCTACCTCGTGCCCGAATCGTCGGCGCTGACCGACAACGCGCAGGTCGATGCCGAAGGCCATCGCATCTCGGTCGGCTCGGGCAGCGCCTACGACCTGTTCCTCACACGCGAGATCAAGGCCGCCGAGATCGTGCGCCTCCAGGGTGCCGGCCCTGCGCTCGCCGCATTGCGCGCGGGCCAGGTCGAGGTGGCAGCGGGCATCCGCCAGCTGCTCGAAGGCGAGGCTGCCCGCGCGCCGGGTGTGCGTGTGCTGCCTGGGCGCTTCATGGTGATCCAGCAGGCGATGGGTACGCCGGCCAGCCGGGGCGCCGAGGCGCAGGCGCTGCTTGCTGCCTTTGTCGAGGAGATGAAGGCTTCGGGCTTTGTTGCCGATGCGTTGAAACGCCATCGCATCGAGGGTGCAATCGTTGCGCCGTAGTTGAGCGCTCCTGTTCAGGGCGCGTGCACAGGCCACCGGGTACTTCCCTCCGCGAATGTCCCCGTCGGCGTGAGCGACGCCCCGAACACGCAGCGCGAATCAAAGCTTGTACGCCTCCACAGGCCCTTGTGAGTAGAACAGGAAGTACCCTGTCTGCGTCTTGAAGCCGTTCTTCTGCCACCCAGGCGGCACCTTGAAGATGCCGAGTTGGTCGCTCGTGATGCCGACGAAGGACGTGTTCTCCGTGTCGGTCGTGATGCGGCTCCAGCGCTCGCGCGTCACGGGCTGCATCTGCATCTTCGGCTCGCTCCATTCGGGCGTGCGCACCTTGTCGCGCATCACGTAGCGGTCGCCCTGCCGCTCGATCTTGACCAGTTCCTTGAGCGCACCGTTCTGCTTCACGGCGTAGACCCCGACCAGTTCGGCCTCTGGCCCGCCATTGCTTGCGCCGCAAGCGCCCAGCAACATGGCGCAAGCGCTCATGGCCAACCATTTCAATGCTGTATTCATGATGATCCCGGTGTGATGAGGCGCGCGCCGCCCTGCAGGCATGCCGGACGGTGCGCGCCGGGGTTTCAAACAACGTTCAGCGCTTGAGGTTCTCGCGCAGCTTCAGGCCGCCCTGGAAGCGCAGCGCATGCGGGTACTCCTCCTTCTCCGCACCGGTGGCCACCGCCGCCATCTTCTGCTCGCTGACCTGCGTCTTGGCCAGCAGCGTCGCCGGCAGGTTCAGCACGCCCTTGATCTGGTCGTACTGCGCCTGCGTGATGCGCCCCACGCTCAGCAGCCGGAACGCATCGCGCTCGATGTTCAGCAGCAGCGGCTTGTTGCCGGCAAAGCTCTGCGCCTTGGCCAGCAGCGCACTCCACGACTGCGCGCTGTAGTTGCTCACGTAGTAGTCCTGCCCGGTCGGCCCGGCCAGCACCGCCGTGCAGCCAGGCAGTTCCACCTGCGTGCTGTTGTTCGACATCACGAAGGTCTTGCGCTGGTCCATCGCGTCGCCGTACGCCAGCGTGACGGGGATGGTCCACGTCGAGGCCGGGTACACGTTCTGGTTGGGGAACGACTCCTGCGTGATGTTCACGTAGGTGCTGTTGCCCGCGCACTGCGCGTCCACCGTGAGCAGCGGAATGCCGGTCTGGCGGATCAGGCTGTCGCCAATCTCGCTGACCTTCTTGTCGGTCGCCTTCTCCAGCGAACTCCACAGGCGCGAAGGCGTGACGTTGCCGAACGCGTAGTCCTTCAGGTAGATCTGCAGGCCCTTCTGCATCGCCTCTTCGCCGATGTAGTTCTGGATGGTCTCCAGCACGTGGCTGCCCTTGTTGTAGACGAAGATCGACGGGCTGATGAAGCCGAACGAACCCGCATCGTTGAGGTTGCGCTGCACCGGCACGGCCGTGCTTTTCAGGTCGGCCACGATCACGTTGTGCTTGTCCAGCACGTAGTCGGAGAAGCTGTAGTACTCGGGGTGGAACTTGATCGTGGTGCGGCGTTCGAACCAGCGCGCAAACGATTCGTTGAGCCACACGTTGTCCCACCAGTCGAGCGTGACCAGGTCGCCGAACCACTGGTGCGCCACCTCGTGCGTCACCACCGTCACCGAGTACAGCGTCGGCGTGTCGCCCGGCTTGGTCAGCACGCGGTCGGCGAACTCGAAGATCGAGCCCCAGTTCTCCATGCCGCCGAAGCCGGTGTTGGGCTTGTTGTCGTAGCTGTCGTTGGCCGCGACGGTATCGAACTTCTTGAAGGGCAGCGGGATGCCGGTGTACTTGTAGTAGTAGTCCATCGACACCTTGGTCCACTCCATCGCGAACTTCGCCCAGTCGGAGCGGCCCGGCGGCGTGAACCAGCGCAGCGGCATGTCGCTGCCGTCGAGCGGGTTCTTGAAGGTGTCGGCCAGGATGTCGAACTTGCCGCCACCGAAGAAGGCCAGGTACATCGGCATCGAAGGCGTCTTCTCGAAGGCCACGCGCTGGTAGCCGTCGGGCAGCTTCGTCGCCTCGGTCTGCGCGCCGTTCGACACGGTCTTCCAGTCACCCGGCACCTCGGCCGAGATCTCGAAGGTGTGGCGGAAGGCCGGCTCGTCCCAGCCCGGGAACCATTGGCGCGCATAGTTGGTTTCGCCCTGCGTCACGATGGCGTCGCTGCTCACGCCTTCGGGTGTGGAAAGGCCCACCTTGAAGACGCCGGTGGCGGCCGAGCAGAACGGGTTGCGCGCCACTTCGGCGGGTGGGCAGTACTCGGCATCGGAGAACTGGATCTTGCCGTCCCACTCCATGTGCAGCAGGTACTTGCCTTTGGCGATCTGACCGTCGTTCAAGCGCAGCTGCACGAAGTCGCCGAGCGTCTGCGGCGTGGGGATCAGCGGGATCGCCTCGCCGGGTTTCGACACCTTGCGCAGCGTGGTGCGGCCCTTGGCAAAGTTCAGGTTGTGCGCGGCGACGACGATGGCATCGACCGGCTTGAGCACCTCGATCTCCACGTCGCCGCGGCCCACGAAGGTCTTGAGCGCCGCATCGGGGCGAAACCACAGCTTGTAGTTGCTCGGCCAGACGGTGTCGGGCAGCTCCATGGGCTTGGCCGTACGGTCGACCGCCGCCACGGTGGGCGCGCCATCGTCGGGTGCCTTCGCCGTGGGATCGGACGCCGGAGCGGAAGCGACCGGCTCCGATGGCGCACCGAGACCGACGCCTGCGCCACCGAGCGAACCGCCACCACTGTCTCCACCGCCACCGCATGCCGTCAGCACGGCAAGGGTCACCGCCGTGATGGCAAGATGATTGACGACGGGTGTACTGAATTTTTTCATGATCGCCTCTGGGTACTCTTGGTAAGAAGAAACATGCGCCGCCCCGCATGCACCGGCGGATAGCCGGCGATGCGCGTGACGCGCGCGGTGATGAGATGAACAACGGGGTTATCTGAAAGAAAAGGGCAACACGATGCCCTCCCGGCGAACGCTTGCGTTCGTCAGGACCACACGGTCATGCAAAGCCACACCGCGCAAGAAGCGGTGGTCCCAGGATGCGGGGCGTAAGAGGTTCCATTCCCGTCGAAACGCGGGGTGGTGGGATGCGAACGCGGGCTTGTAGCGCGAAGGCTTGCGTTCAGTGCCCGGATATCGAAGCGGTGCGTTTGCGCGAAGTGCAAGCGGCACGGGCCATCTCGGCGATGGCAAGACTCTCTGCGGCTCTTGTCGTTGATTTCACGCGCATTCCCTCGTCCATTGGTGTGCGCTCAGTTTTATCTGATCGCACACATTCGCTCAACGGATCGCGGAACTTTTCCCTCTCAAAATGTTCGCGCGCGATAGGCCGAATGGAGTCACCGCACATCGCGTGTGCCATGCGGTACGAAGATGGTTCATCGCATGCGTCGCCTGCCGCGTATGCCGCGCGCATTCGCTGTGACCTTGCAGCCACAGCATCGGATTTCTGCGGCGGAACAGCTATGAAGCCTGCGACTGAGACACGCCCACCGCCGGTGGCGTACGGTCCCGCAGCCACAGCATGAAGCCGCAGCCGAACACCACCACCTGCGTGCCGATCAGTAGCGCAAAGCCCGCGAAGAAGCCCGAGGCGGAGGCGGCCGAAGCCGCGGCCGCGCCCAATGCGCCCGAACCATGCGACACAGCGCTGATCACGCCGCCCATCAACGCCGGCATGAAGCCCGCCACCAGGCTGCCGGCACCATTGGTCACGCCGAACGCACTGGCCGTGTGCTCGGGCCGCGAGCAGTACTGCACCGTGCTCGGAATGGCCGGGCTCTGCAGGCCCCAGAAGAAATTGGCCGCCACGAGGCAGCACGCCGCCGCATACGGGTCGCTCGCGTTGATGGCCATCAGCACCGACAGCGCCACGCCCGCGCTCGCGCCCATGAAGATGAAGGGCACGCGCTCGCGCCCGACCTTGTCGATCAGCACGCCGCCCACGAACACCGCGAGCACGGTGGCGTACTGCGGCAGCGAGGCCAGCCAACCCATCTCGCGCATCGAGAAGCCGCGCGCCTCGCGCAGGTAGGTCGGCAGCCAGTTGCTGCTGCCCCACAGGTAGGCGAGCGCGGCCGAGGTCAGCAGCGTGATGAGGAACAGATGCCGCGTGTGCAGCGCACCCTTCACGATGCCGCCCACGCGCGCCATCGCCTCGCCGAACGACGAAGGCTTGACACCGTCGGCATGCGCGGGCGGCATGCGCACGAAGGCCAGCACCAGCGGAATGCCGAGCACGATGTTCAGCACACCGAGCACGTGGAACGAGGTGTCCCACGCGAACCGGGTGAGCAGCCAGCCCACCAGCGGATAACCGATGGCCAGCCCCAGCCCCGTGCCCATGTTGACGAAGGCGTTGGGCTTGCCGTTCTCGTCGCTGCGGAAATGCGCCTTGATGTACGACGAGGCCAGCGAGAACAGCGGCCCTTCCGAAACGCCCAGCAGCACGCGCGAGGCCAGCAACAGGCCGTAGCTGTGGAGCATCGGCGAGACCCACGTCACCACGCCCCAGAGGACCAGTCCGTAGACCAGGCTGCGCCGCACGCCGAACAAGGCCGAGCAGAACGGCGTGAGCACGAAAGCCGATACGCCATAGCCCAGCATGAAGGCCGTCGCCAGGAAGCCCTGGCTCACGCGGTCGGTGGCAGCGATGCCCACGTGGTTCAGGAACGCGGCATCGGTGATCAGTACCGCGATGTTGATGCGGTCCACGTAGGAGATCGCAACGATCACGAACAGCGTGAGGACGCCGTACCAACGAAAGTTCTTGCTCTGCATGATCTGTCCTGCCAGTGTGAGGGTGATGACGCGCCTGCGCGCCTAGAACATGTGGCGCATGCCGAACTCGGTGCCGCTGGAGGCGCGGTTCGGCATGGTGATCGCGCCCGCCAGGGCCTGCGACGCACCGTTCTTGTTGCTGATGCGCGCGATGGTGGCGTACAGCGCCGTGCGCTTCGACAGGTTGTGCACATAGCCGATGGCCAGCTTCGACGACGTGGGCTTGAGCGCCCCGTTGGCGGGCTCGAGCTTGTAGCGTGCATACGAGGCCTTGATCTCTCCCGGCCCGATGGGCAGATGGAAGCCGATGAGCGCGCCCTTGGCGTCGGTGCTGCCCTTCGATTCCTTGTACAGCTCGCTCGTGAGCTTGAGGTTCATGAGCGAGGCATCGAAGGTATAGGCCGCGCCGAGGTTGGTCACGCGCAGGTCGCCGCTCGCGTAGCGCGTGCGGCCGGTGGCCAGGGCCACGTTGAGTCCGCCGCTCTGGTAGCCGAAGCGCGCGCCGGTATGCTCGCCGTCGTGCTTGTTCGACACCAGCGTGTTCGGCAGCACCGAGTTGGAAGCGTTCTCGCCCATGGCATACATCACCTGCCCGTAGAAGCCGCCAAGATTGGCCGGCAGGAAGTAGCCGACGCTGTTCGACGCGCGCGTGCCGGTGGGTGCCACCAGGCCGCCGAGGCCCGAGAAATAGATCTGGTTGGCGCCGATGCCACCACCCGTGCCGAAGGGATCGAAGATGGCCGTGTTCCAGAACGCCGGCACGTAGTCGCGCCCCAGCCGCACTTCGCCGAAGGGGCCCGCAATGCTCACCGTCGAGCGGCGATTGAAGCTCAGGATGCCCGCGGTGCCGTTGCCGCTGGCCTGGTTGTTCGAGTTCGACGGAAAGCCCTGCCCGCTGTCGTTCTGCAGGCCCATCTCCATCCAGAAGTTGGCGGAGTAGCCGCCGCCCAGGTCTTCGGTGCCGCGAAAGCCCAGGCGGCTGAACATGTTGCCGCTGTTGGTCAGCTGCGTCTTGTGGGCCGAACCGTCGCCGCTGCCCGTGGTATAGGTGACGGCGGCATCGACCACGCCGAAGAGCGTGACGGAAGATTGGGCCAGCGCTGCGCCAGCCGCGGTGGCCGCAGCCATCGCGATCAAGTACTTTTTCATTGAATGTCTCGGTTGGTTTTTCTCGGCCGTCTTTGGGTTGTGGCCTTGTTCAGATGTCCAGCACCAGCCGCTCGCCCTTGCAGCGAGAGACGCAGATCATCATGGTCTTGTTGGACGCACGTTCGATCTTCGTGAGGATGCCGTCGTGGTGATCGATTTCGCCCTCGATCACAGCGGTCTCGCAAGCGCCGCAGACGCCCTCCTTGCAGCTGTGGTCGGGGTTGAGGCCGGCGTCGATCAGGCTGTCGAGGATCGATTTGCCCGGAGGCACCTCGACACTCTTGCCGCTCTTTGCACACATCACCATGCAGCTCTGCGTGGCGCTGGGCGCCTCCACGTGCACGGCGGCAAAGCGTTCGATGTGCGCGTTGGCGTAGCCGAGTTGCTCGCAGCTTTTCTCGAAAGCGTCGAGCATCGGCGTCGGGCCGCAGCAGTAGTAGTGGCTGGTGGTGCCCTTGCCGGCCAGCAGCTTCGCGAGGTCGGGCGGAACGCCCTTCTCGTCGTCGAAATGCCAAGTGAGTTGTACCGATTTTTCCTTCGCCAGCGCTTCGATGGCATCGCAGAAGGCCGCCTCCTTGCGGGTGCGTGCGCAGTACAGGATCTCGACAGGTTTGCCGATGGCCACCAGCCGCTGCAGCATGCACCAGATGGGCGTCACGCCGATGCCGCCTGCCACCAGCACCGAGCGCTCGGCGCCCTCTTCCAGCTTGAAGTTGTTGCGCGGCGCCGAGATGGGCAGCGTCATGCCCACGCGCAGCTGTTGGTGCACGTAGCGCGAGCCGCCTCGGCTCTTGCGGTCGTTGAGCACGCCGACCACGTAGCGCTGGCGGTCGCTCGAAGGGTTGCACAGCGAGTAGCTGCGTACCAGCCCGTTGGGCAGGTGCAGGTCGATGTGGGAGCCGGCCTCGAAGGCGGGAAAGTCCACCGCCGGTGTGGCCGGCCGGAACTCGACGCTGACGATGCCGTCGGCCTCGTAGCGCATGGTGTGCACGAGGGCGTTCAGCGTGGGAGAAGACATGGCGATGCTCGCTTGCGGTTCAGGCCGTGGCGGCTTCGGCCTCGGCCAATTGGGCGACCGCGAGGTTGCGCATGTGGCGGCGCAGGCGGACGATGCCCAGGTCGTGCTGGTACAGGTTCTCGTGCTGGTTGGCGTCGGGCTCCATCTCTTCGAGCATCACGCGGTCCTGCTCCAGCACGTGCCAGTGGCGCGCCTCCAGGCGATTCTTGTAGAGGAAGCGCCAGGTGTCGCGCTCCCAGCCCGCCGGCAGCTTGCGCACGCGCCAGAAGAAGGTGGCCGTCATGCCCTTCGCGATCGGCGAGAAGGCACCGATGATGATGAAGTTGCCGCCGGGGCCGCCGGTCTTCGGGTACGGGATTTCGAGGCGCATCCAGTGGATGCCGGTGTCGGCCCATTCGGTCCAGTCGAAGTTGACGTTGCGCTGGCCTTCCTTCTCGAACACGAAGCCGATGTCGGTCGCGCGAATGCCGAACTTGGCGCTCGAGTCGCCCTCGGCCATCGAGTGCGACTGCTTGTGCAGGTACGTGCCGTGCATCGGGTCCATCACGTTGTCGAGCACGTAGCGGTAGTCGCCCTTCCACTCGGTGTAGCAGAGAAAGCTGCTGTACTCGGCGTCATCGGTCAGCTGCTCGGGCAGCACGAGCGGCGGCGGCACGTCGACCGGCTCCTTCGAGTTGTAGAGAAACACGGCGCCCGCGCGCTCCTGCACATGAAAGTGCCGCGTGGCCTGCGAGCCTTCCAGCTTGCAGCCCGGGCTGCCGGGCACGCGCGTGACGACGCCGTCGTGGCGCACCTCGACGCCGTGGTACGGGCACGAAAGCCGGTCGCCGAGCACCACGCCCTGCGACAGCGGCGCGCCGCGGTGCGGGCAGCGGTCTTCCAGCGCATGCAGCACGCCTTCGTTGTCGCGCCACAGCGCGAGCTTGCGGCCGAGGCGGCGCAGAGAGATGGGGTTCTCCTTGATGAAATGCGAGGGGCAGATCGGGTACCAGAGATCCTTCAGGCCGATCTCGAGCAGGTGGTCCACCGGGTCGGCGGAGACGGGGGTGATGGCGATGGTCATGGTGATGTCTCTCTCTCTGTCTCTCTGCTCAGGCGCCGAGCGCGGCCATTTCCTTGCGGTACAGCGCTTCGGTCCACGGCTGGCCGCCGGGCGTGGCAAGGCCGCTGTCGTTCAGGCGCTGCACCAGCCCGCCAAGGTCGTGGATGCCGTCGGCAAAGGCGCGTTCGATCACGTCGCCCAGCAGGTCTTCGTAGGTGGTCGCGGGGCGCTGGCGCGCCTGGTGCGGTTGGAGATAGCGGTCTTGTTGCATCGTGTGCCTCCGTGGAGTGAGGTGGAATGAATCAGGCGGTGGCGGCCATCGCGGGCGTGCCGAGAGGTGCAGTCCAGGCGTCGTAGCCGTAGACCCAGTCGGCGTTGCCGCCTTCGCGCAGCCAGTTGTTGCCGCGCGAACCGAGCTGCACCTGGCTGGCTCGCTCGATGCGGGCGGTCTCGAAGCTCTTCAGCGCGGCCGGAACGTCGGCCATGGCCACGCCTTCGAGATGACGCGACAGCACCACCGCGTCTTCGATGGCCATGCCGGCGCCCTGCGCCATGAAGGGCAGCATCGGGTGCGCGGCATCGCCCAGCAGCGCCATGCGGCCTTGCGCCCAGGCGGGCATCGGGTCGCGTTCGTACAGCGCAGTCTTCAGCACCGTGTCGCAGGCGTCGAGCAAGGCGCGCGCCTCGGGGTGGTAGGCCACGTATTGCTCCCGCAGCTCATCCACGCTGCCGGGCGCGGTCCACGATTCGAGATGCCAGGTGTCTTGCGGCGTGGTCGCGAAGATGAAGATGTCCCTGCCCCGGTTCAGCGGGAACGTGACGATCTGGCTCTGCGGGGTCGGGCCCCACCACTTGGTGAAGGCGCCGAGGTTCGGCACGCCGGCCACGCGCTCGGCCGGCACCACGGCGCGGTAGGCGACGATGCCGGTGAAGCGCGGGCTCTCGGCACCGAACATGGCGGTGCGCACGCACGAGTGGATGCCGTCGGCGCCGAGCAGCACGCCGACACGGGCGCTGGTCCCGTCGGCGAACGAGAGGCTCACGCCCTTGTCATCCGCGGCGATCTTCTCCGCGCGCTTGCCGAGGGCCACGCACTCGGCCGGAAACATGTCGGCCAATGCGGCCAGCAGGTCGGCGCGGTGGATGGTGAGCTGCGGCGCGCCGTAGCGTTGCTCCGCCGAATCGGCCATCTCCAGGCGCGAAGTTTCCTCGCCGGTGTCGAAGGTGCGGCTGATGCGGTGCGACGGGCGCGCCGCCGTCACGCGGGCCGCCTCGCCCACGCCGAGGCCATCGAGCGCGCGCACGGCGTTGGGTGTGAGGTTGATGTCGGCGCCGACGCGGGCGAACTGCTTCGCCTGCTCGAACACCACCACGTCATGCCCGGCGCGCCGCAGCGCGATGGCAGCCACCAGGCCACCGATGCCGGCACCGACGATGCCGATGGTGGATTCGCTTGTTGTCTTCATGGGTGTCTCCGCTTTGGTTCTTGCGTGCGGCTCACTCGGCCACGATGTTGCGGGCCTTGATGATCTTGGCCCATACGGCTGTCTCGTCGCGGATGAGCGCAGAGAACTCGGAAGGCTTCATCGCCGCGTCGGTCATGCCCTGCACCTTCAGGCGCTCGCGCACATCGGGCTGGGCCAGCATCTGCGCCGCGTCCTTCGCAAGCTGCTCGACCACGGCCGGCGGCGTGCCCTTGGGCGCCAGCAGGCCGTACCACGAGGTCACGGTCACGCCCTGGATGCCCTGCTCCGCGAGCGTCGGGATGTCGGGTGCGGCGGCGCTGCGCTTGGCCTCGGTCACGCCCAATGCGACGAGCTTGCCGTTCTTGATGAAGGGCATGGTCGCGGGCAGGTTGCTGAACATCAGCGGCACCGAGCCGCCGAGCACGTCGTTCAGCGCGGGCGCCGTGCCCTTGTAAGGCACGTGCAGCAGATCGATGCCGGCCTGCTGCTTGAACAGCTCGCCCGCCAGGTGCAGGCCGCTGCCCACGCCCGGCGAGGCGTACGACAGCGTGTTCGGCTTTGCCTTGGCCAGCGCCACCAGTTCCTTCGCGCTCTTGATGCCCGACGAGGGCGACGCCACCAGCACGTTGGGCGCCTTGGCGAGCATGGTGATGGGCACGAAGTCCTTCTCGATGTCGAACGGAAAGTTCGGCATCAGCGTCGGATTGATCGTGAGATTGCCTGCGGGCACCACGAGCAGCGTGTGGCCGTCGCCCCTCGCACGCTTGACCTTGTCGATGCCGATGTTGCCGGCCGCCCCGACGACGTTCTCGACCACCGCCGCCTGGCCGTAGCGCTTGGCGAGACCGTCGGAGAGAACGCGCGCCAGCGTGTCGACCGGACCGCCGGGCGGGAACGGCGAGACGATGGTGAAGCGCTCGCTCGACAGCTGCTTCTGCGCATCGCTCTGGGCAAAAGCAGCAACACAGAAAGCCATCGTTGCGAGCGCAGCGAAGCATGTTCGTGAAACACCGTGGAACCGGCTTTGCCGGGCCGCTGGTGTTGCCCCCTGGAAGGGGGTTGGCGAAGCGACACGAAGTGCGCGAAGACTGGGGGTGAGCATAGGTCTATTTCTTCTCGGTGAGAAAGGCACCTTTGGGGCCATCCGCGTTCTTCTGGCGTCGCGTGTTGCCGTCGAGGCCGCCATCGACCGCCCATTCGGCGAACACCGTGGGGCCGGGTTCGAATTCGCGCGGCTGCCAGTCGGCGGTGAGCTGGTCTTCGTCGGCGTAGTACTCGATCAATCCGCCGGCCGGGTTCTTGAAGTACCAGAAGTACGCCGAAGACACCGGGTGACGGCCCGGGCCGAGCTGGGTTTCCCAGCCGCGGCGCGAGAAATGCAGGCCGCCGCCGAACACCTCGTGGATGTCGCGCACGGTGAAGGCCACGTGGTTGAGCCCGCGCTTGCCCGAAGGAATCTGCAGCAGGAACAGGTCGTGGTGGCCACCCTCCGCCGCGCAGCGCATGAAGGCGCCGCGGTTTGGATAGCTGTCGGACGAGACGAAGCCGAAGCGCTGCGCATAGAACGCGCTGGTGGCCTTCACGTCGCTCACGAAGAACACGACGTGGCCGACCTCGATGGGCGTCGCGCGTTCGTAGATGGGTGCGGCCTGGTTGATGCGCGGCTTGGCGTTCCAGGTGTTCATGGCGCCGCATTCGACGTCGACGGCATGCTTGCGGCTGACCTGCAGGCGCACGGCGAGGCCGTTGGGGTCGATGCAGCCGATGCGGCGTGCGCCGTCGACGGTGCTGTCGGTGAAAGCCGGGTCCTGCGCGATGGCGGCGGCGTAGCGGTCCAGGTCGGCGTCGCTCTCCACGCCCCACACCACTTCGCGCAGCGTCGGGCCCTCTTCCATCGCGGGCGGCAGGCCGGGCTTGTCCAACGCCGCAACGACGACTTTGCAGCCATTGAGACACTCGAAGACGAGTTCGTCGGCGGCCTCCGACTTCAATGCAAGGCCCCAGTCCTGGAAGAACTGGCGGCAGGCGGGCAGGTCGTCCGCCCCGTAGGTGATCTGGTCGATGCCAAGTACGCTCATGTCAGTGCCCACGACAAGGGTTGTTCGTTCGTGCCCCAGTACATGCTCTTCTGCTCCATGTACTGGAAGATGCCTTCGCGGCCCTTCTCTCGGCCCAGGCCGCTGTCGCGCCAGCCGCCGAACGGCGTGGACACGGAGAACTGCTTGTAGGTGTTGACCCAGACCGTGCCGGCCTGCACCGCGCGGCCGAGCTTCCAGGCGCGCTTGAAGTCGCGGCTCCAGACGCCGGCGGCCAGCGCGTAGACGCTGTCGTTGGCCTGCGCGATCAGCTCTTCCTCGTTGTCGAAGGGCATCGCGACGAGCACCGGGCCGAAGATCTCTTCCTGGCTGATGCGCGCACTGTTGTCGAGGCCCTCGATGATGGTCGGCTTGTAGAAGTAGCCGTTGTCGTAGACATCGCCATGGGGCCGGACACCACCGGTGCGGATGCGCCCGCCTTCGGACACGCCCAGATCCACATAGCGCTCGATGCCCTCGCGGTGCTTCGCCGTGATGAGCGGCCCCATCTGCGTGCGCTCCGAGGCCGGATCGCCCACGCGCAATGCATTGGCGCCTTCGGCCAGCCGCGTGAGGAACTCGTCGTAGATGCCGCGCGCCACGAACAGGCGCGAACCCGCGATGCACGACTCGCCCGACGAACTGAAGATGCCGTACAGCACGCCGCTCACCGCATGGTCGAGGTCTGCGTCGTCGAGCACCATGGTGGGCGACTTGCCGCCCAACTCCAGCGACACCGGCATCATCTTGTCGGCCGCGATGTGCGCGATGTGCTTGCCGGTGGTGGTGCCACCCGTGAACGACACGCGCTTGACCAGCGGATGCTTGGTGATCGCATCGCCGATGACCGAGCCCCTGCCCGGCAGCACGCTCACGATGCCTTTCGGCACGCCGGCCTGCTCGCAGATGCGCGCCAGCTCCAGCGCCATCAGCGGCGTGACTTCGGCGGGCTTCACGACCACCGCGTTGCCGGCTGCGAGCGCGGGCGCGAGCTTCTGGGCTTCGCTCGCAATGGGCGAGTTCCACGGCGTGATGGCCGCAACCACACCCATCGGCTCGTGCACGCTCATCGTGACGAAGGCGCCGCGCGAAGGGGTGATGGTTTCTTCCAGCGTCTCGAGCGCTGCCGCGAAGAACTGGAAGGTGCCCGCGGCACTGGCCACGAGGTTGCGCGTTTCAATGATCGGCTTGCCGTTGTCCAGGCGCTGCTTCTGCGCGAGCGACTCGCCCTCTTCGCGGATCAGCTGCGCCACGCGGTGCAGCACGGCGGCGCGCTCGTGCGGCAGGCGCTGGGCCCAGCCACTGGTGCGGAACGCGTTGTCGGCACGGGTGATGGCCTCCTCGACATCGGCGAGGCTCGCGGCCTTCAGGCGTGCGATGGGTTCGCCGGTGGCCGGATAAAGGCTCTCGTACACGTCGCCGCCGCCCAGGCGCCATTCGCCGGCGATGCAGATCGGGAGAAGTTCTGAGGAAATCATGGGGTGACTCAGATGGAGAGCGCGGCAACGCGGTTGCGCAGCGCGCGCACGGCGCTGTACACGGTCAGCGCCGAGGTCTTGGGATTGGCCGCGAGCGGCTTGTTGCGCATGGTCAGCTCGAAGCTGCCGAAGGCGCCTTCGGCTTCGACGGTGTGCACGTTCTCGGTGGTGGCAGGGTCCGCAATGAGGCGCACCAGCGTCTTGTCCAGGCCGAGCCCCGCGAGCGAGACGGTGGCCGCGACGTTGGCGTTCTTCGGAAACAGCAGGGCCGCTTCGCGCGCACTACCTTCGAAGATCACGGTTTCCTGCGCCAGCCTGTCGAGGTCGCGGCCCTGCTCGGCCGGCGTGCCCTTCCAGGCCTGCGGCGGCTTGCGGCCGGTGTAGCGCACGCTGTCGAGGCCGCCGATGCGGGCCGCGGCGAGCGCGTCGATGGCGCCGATGGCACCGGGAATCAGCTGCACCTGCGTGTTGCCGGCAATGGCGGCGGCCTCGAGCTTCTCGGCGAAGCCTGTGGCCGACAGCGCGCCCACAGACGCCACCACGCAGGGCGTGCCGCGTGCCAGCGCAGGCAGCACGTGCTCTTCGATGGCGGCATGGCCGGCCGTCTCGACCACGAGGTCGATGCCGGCGGCGGGCACGGCGCTGCCCACCTGTGCGTCGGGCGCGGCCTTCTGCGCGGCGGCGACGCCCTCCGCGGGCACGACGATGGCCACAACCTCGAGGGCCGGATCGCCCCGGAGCAGTTCGAGCACCGAGGTGCCGATGGCTCCGCAACCGATGAGTGCAATGCGCGTGATGGCGGGCATGGGAAAGGCTCCGCTCACTTGGCCGCGCCGAGCGCAGGAATCTGCGTGACCGTGTTGGTCGGCGGGCCGGCGAAGGTGGTCTTGAAACCGCCGATCGACAGCATGTCGATCTCCAGCAGGAACGGGCCGTTGGCGGCCAGCGCCTCGTCCAGGCGGGCCGGCAGATCGGCAAGGTCCTGCACGCGCGCGTGCGGCAGCGCGATCGACTTGCACAGCAGGTCGTAGTCGGGCGTGTGCAGCTCGGCATAGCACTGGCGGCCGCCGTACTGGGCGTCCTGGATGTTCTTGATGACGCCGTAGCTCTTGTCGTTCATGAGCACGATCACCATGGGCGCCTTCTCCTGCACCATGCAGGCCAGTTCGCCCAGGTTCAGGATGAAGCCGCCGTCGCCGGCCAGGCAGAAGGTCTTGCGGCCCGAGCCCGTCACCGCCGCGCCGATGGCCGCGCCGATGGCCATGGGCATCCCCTGGCCGATGCCGCCGCCCGTGGCATGCACGCCGGCGCTGGGTTCGAAGACGCGCAGTTCGCGGTTGCCCCAGGTGCTGTTGGAAACGGTGACGTCGCGCACCCAGTTGAACTTGCGGCCGGCCACCGATTGGATCTGGCGCACGAGTTCGGCGTACGGGCCGAGGCCGTCGCGCAGCGTGGCGACCGCCTGGTCGTGCGCGGTGCGCAGGTCGACCAGCAGCTGCGGGTCGGCCTTGTACTTGGCGGCTTCGAGGCGGTCGGCCAGGCCGTCGAGGGCCAGCGCGGAATCGCCGCAGACGAAGGCCTCGGACGCGTAGCAGCGGCCCTCGGCGGCGGCATCGGCGTCGATGCGGTACAGCGGATGCGGCAGCTTCAGTTCGTACTTCAGCGTCTCATTGCCGCGCAGGCGCGAACCGACCACGAGCATCGCATCGCAGGTCTGGTAGAGGGCCTCGACCGGCTTCTGGATGTTGTAGGCGCCGAGCGAGCCGGCATCGTCCTCGGGTACGGTGCCGCGGCCCTGCGTCGTGGTGACGACGCCGAAGCCCAGCTTCTGCAGGCGCTGGATGGCGGCGCGGGCGTGGCGTGCACCGCCGCCGACCCACAGCATCGGGCGCTTGGCAACGACGAGGCGCGCGGCCAGCGCGTCGAGCGCGGCGGCCGAGGGCACCGGCCGCTCGATGGGCAGCGGCGACAGGTCGGCCGGCATGGTCGTCAGCGCCGACTGGATGTCGATCGGAATCTCCACGCTGACCGGACCGGTGGGTGCGGTCAGCGCAAGCTGCACCGCGCGCTTGAGCGTGCCGAGCACCGTCTCGACGCTGCGCACACGCAGCGCGGCCTTCGACACGGCCTTGAGCATGGTGAGCTGGTCGGGCGCCTCGTGGATGTACGACATGCCCTTGTCCAGGTACGGCGTCTCGATCTGCCCGGTGATGTGCAGGAGCGGCGCACCTGCCGTCAGTGCCTCGACCATGCTGCCCGCGATGTTGCCCGCGGCCGGGCCCGTGCTGGTGATGCACACGCCCAGGCTGGCGGTGGAGCGCGCATAGGCATCGGCCATGTTGCCCGCGCCCGCCTCGCCCCGCGCCGAGATGAAGCGGATCGTGCTGCGCTGCGCGAAGGCATCGAGGATCGGCATGTTGTGGATCGAGATCACGCCAAAGGCAGCCTTGACGCCGCACTGCTCGAGGAAGGCGGCAACGACTGCGCCGACCGTGACGGTTTTGTTGGGGTTATGCATGGCGCGAAAGGCCTCCGGAAATGTCGATGTGGCTGCCCGTCGTGTACGACGCGAGGGGCGAAGCAAGAAAAAGGATCGCGCGCGCGGCTTCGGTCGGAAGCCCCAGGCGACCCAGCGGGATGTGTTTGTTCTTCGCGAGTTGGCCGCTCCAGGCGGCCCAGTCCTGCGACCTGTCTTCGCGCGCCTCGAAGCGGCGGCGCCACTGGCCGGACTCGACGAGGCCGATCAGGATGCCGTTGACGCGCACGCCCTGCGGCGCGAACTCGGTGGCCATCGAGCGCACGAGGTTCAGCAGGCCGGCGCGCGCGGCCGAGGTCGCGACCATGTGCGGCTCGGGCTGGCGCGCGAGCAGCGAGTTCGCGCAGACGATGGAGGCGTCGCCCAGCACCGCGCGCTGCGCCTCGAGCTGCGGCAGGAAGGCACGCGTGGGATTGATGACGGAGAAGAACTTCAGGTTGAGCTCTTCGGTCCAGGCCGCATCGTCGGTGTCGGCGAAGGTGGAGACGCGGCCCTGCCCTGCGTTGTTGACGAGCATCGAGGCCGGCCCGAGCGCGGCTTCGCTGGCGGCGGCAAATGCCTTGACCGATTTGGCGTCGAGCACGTCGCAGGCCTGCGCGAAGAGCTTCGCATCCGGGTGCTGCTTGCGCAGGCCAGCCACGGCCGCGTCGAGCCGTTCGGCATTGCGGCCACACAGCGCAACGGCCGCACCGCAGCCGAGCAGCAGCTCGACGGTCGCGAGGCCGATGCCCGACGAGCCGCCCGTGACCACGGCCACGCGCCCGGCCAATGCGTCGGCGGCAAGGAGGGAAGAAGAATGCGTCTTCATGATCGTCATGCGCTGCGAAGCGGCACCACTTTTGCAGCGCGCGCGGGCGAATAGTTCAGCAGGCCCGAGATCTCGTCGGCCGTGCCGCGCACGCGCAGCACCATCTCGTCCATGCGGCTCTCGTCGATGTGGTCCGAGGTGACGGTGGCTCCCAGCGCCGCCACGATGTGGCCGCTGTGGTCGCGCACCGGCGCGGCGATGCTGGAGATGTTCGATTCGAAGAAGCCCTCGCCCAGCACATAGCCGCGCTGGCGGTCGGCCTGCACCATGTCGAAGAGTTCGTTCACGGTCTTGGGCGTGCTCGGCGAGAAGGTTTCGAGCTTGTCCTCGGGGTAGAGCGCGCGCAGCTGCGGCAGCGTGAGGTCTTCGAGCAGGATGCGGCCGAGCACCGTGGCATGGGCCGGCAGCCGCGTGCCCACCGTCACCGAGCTGGCGAAAGGCGTAGGCGGCGCGACCTTGGCCACGTAGACGATGGAGCGGCCGTCGCGCACCACCAGGTTGCAGGGCGTGCGCAGTTCGTCGCACAGGCGGTTGAGCAGCGGCGTGCCGAGTTGCGTGAGTTCCAGCGACGCGAGGTATTCGAAGCCCAGGCGCAGCACGGCCAGGCCCAGGCGATAGTCGCGCCCGCCCTCGGCGCGTTCCAGAAAGCCCATGTTCTCCAGCGTGGTGAGCAGGCGGAACACGGTCGAGCGCGGCAGGTCGAAGCGGCGGGCCAGTTCGGGGGCGGAGAGCGTGCGGCTCTCGCGGCTGAACTCGCACAGCAGGCGCAGGCCGCGCTCCAGCGCCGGCACGTTGTAGCGGTCGGCGCCCTCTTCCATCGCTTCGTTGTCGTTGGTGGCCATGCCTGTTCTTTCCTTGAATTTCTTGTCTGTGTGTATTGCGGTCAACCGGCGAGCGATTCGCGCAGCAGCGTGGCAACGGCCTGCGGTTGCTCCACATAGCCGGCGTGCCCCGCATCGTCCAACAATTCGAGCGTCACGCCGCACTGGCGCGCGACCTCGGCGCACGACGCCGGCGGCGTGACCACGTCGAGCGCGCCGCAGGCCACGCGCACCGGCATCGGCGGCGGCAGGTCGGCCAGCAGGTCGGCGTTGCACAGCAGCTCGACGGCCTGGCGGTAGCCATGGTCGTTGAGGCGGGCCATGTTCCAGAGCACCCACCGGCGGGCATGGTCGCTCGCCTTGTCGGACACGAGCCGGCCCGCACGCTTCGCGGCCATGCCGGCGATGCCGAGTTCGTCGAGTGTGGCGAGGCGTTCGGTGCGGACCTTGGCGCGGGCTTCCGCGCGGGACGGCGCGCCGTAGCCGATGGCGGGGCTGACGAGCACGAGGCGGCGGATGCGCGAATCGGTGCGTGCGGCCGAGGCGGCGGTGATCGCGCCCAGCGAATGGCCGACGAGTACGCACGAATCGATGGCGAGTGCGTCCAGCAAGGCGCCCAGCCGCGCCGCGTAGTCGGCGGCAGTCGGTGCGGTGGCTTCGAGCGGCGTCGATTCGCCGTAGCCCGGCGCGTCCCACGCGATCAGGCGGGCCTGCGACGCCAGCAGCGCGGCGGTGTCGAGCCACGACGCCGCACCCGAGCCGATGCCGTGCAGGCACACGACCACCGGGCCCTGACCGCATTCGCGCACCGACACGACGGCACCGCCGCCCACGCCCACATGGCGGGCCGGAAAGCGGGCGTCGAGCCGGGCCAGCTCGGAGGCCGGCAGGTCGGAAGCGATGGCGTCGTTCATGGCCGGCTCGCTCAGCGCTTGATCTTGGCCAGCGGGTGATCGGCAGGGTACGTCGGCGTGACCGGCTTCTTCGCGCCGAGCATCACGCACATCAGCGCGTCTTCGTCGCCGATGTTGATCTCCTCGCGGTACACGCCGGGCGGCACCGAGATCAGGTCGCGGTCGGTCATGATGGTCTCGAAGCGCTCGCCGTCTTTCTCGATCACCACCTTGAGCTTGCCGCGGATCAGGAAGAACACTTCTTCCACGTCGGTGTGCAGGTGCGGCGGTCCTTCGTGGCCGGCGGGGATCACCATGGTCGAGAAGGTGAAGTGCTCGGCGGGCACGGTGTTGACGTCCTTCGCAACGCCGGTGCCGCCCGTGCCCACGTAGCGCATCTGGGCGCGGCGGAACTTGGGGTCGAAGTCGGCCTGGAACTTCAGCGCATCCCAGTCGTACTTGCGGGTTTCGTAGCGTGCGATGCGGGTGTTCATCCACTCCGCGAGGCTCGCGCCTTCGGGCTGCGCCAGGCTGCTGTTGCCATCGGTGATCTTTTGCTGTTCGGACAGATCGCTCATCAGGTGTACTCCTTGGTCGGAAAAATTCGTTCAGTGCATCGCAAAGCCGCCGTTGACGGCAAGCAGTTGGCCGGTCACGAAGCGCGAGAGGCCGGAGAGCAGGAACAGGGTCGCGCCGCACACGTCGGCGGCCTGCTGCTCGCGCGGGATGGCGCGGCCTTCGAGGTATTTCTGGTGGCGCGCCATCGGCACGTACTCGGTCGCCTCGACCAGCGTGAGGCCGGGCGCCACGGCGTTGACGGTGATGTTGTCGCCGCCCCATTCGCGTGCCAGCGAACGGGTCATGGCAATGACGGCGCCCTTGCTCGACGCATAGGCCAGCAGGTTGGGCGCGCCCCACAGCGCGGTGTCGGACGCGAGGTTGACGATGGCGCCGCGGCCGCTTTCGGCCAGTGCGGGCCGGCAGGCGCGGCCCATGAGCCAGCTGCCTCGCACGTTGACGTCCATCACGCGGTCCCACATGTCGATCTCGAGCTGGTGTGCGTCGCGCCCGCCCGAGTTGGTGATGGCGGCGTTGTTCACGAGGCCGTCGAGGCCGCCGAGCAGTCGAACAGCTTCGGTGGCGCAGGCCACGATGGAGCCCGGATTCGACAGGTCGACCGGCAGCGCGTGGGCGATGCGGCCCGCTTTGCGCAGCGCCTGCGCTTCGGTGTCGGCCAGCTCGCCCAGGATGTCGGCCAGCACCACGCTCGCGCCTGCCGCGGCGATGCACTGCGCGAAGGCAAGCCCGAGGCCGCGCGCGCCGCCGGTCACGAGGATGCGGCGACCCGCCAGCAGGTTGGCGGGCAGTTCGGCCAGCAGTGCCTGCAGGCTCGAAGGATCGGGAATGGCTTTGAGTTCGGACATGGGATGCGTGGTTCAGTCGGCCTGGATGCCGAGCTCCTTGATGACCTTGCCGAAGCGCGTGTAGTCGGCGGCGTTGGTCTTGCCGAGCACGCCGGCCTCGCCGCCCACGGGCGTGGTGCCGAGCACCGCCATGCGTGCTGCAATGTCGGGCATCCTGAGGATCTCGTTGAAGTGGCCGTTGAGCATCTTCACGATCTCGGGCGGCAGGTTGCGCGGGCCCCACAGGCCGTTCCAGGCCGTGACCTCGACGTCCTTGTAGCCCATCTCCGCCAGCGTCGGCACGTTGGGCGCGAGCGGCGAGCGCTGGGCCGAGGCCACTGCCAGCGGGCGCAGCTTGCCGTTGGGGATGTACGGCGCCACCGGGCCCAGCGTGATGAAGGTGACCGGCACGTGGCCGCCGAGCACATCGTTGATGGCGGGTGCCACGCCCTTGTAGGGCACGTGCGAGAGGCTCGCGCCCGAAGTGCGGGCGAACATCTCGCCGAGGATGTGCATCGGCGAGCCGCTGCCCGGGCTCGCATAGCTCAGCGACTTGCCGTCCTTCGCAGCGGCCACCGCATCCTTCACGCTCGCGAAGCCGCTGCTGCCGGCGGCCACGAGAAACAGCGGCTGGCTGCCCGTCTGCACGATCGGCGTGAAGCCGTTCAGCACGTCGTAGCCCGCGGAGCCGTTTGTCTTCAGCACCAGCTGCGCGATCGAGAAGGTGCTGGGCGCTAGCAGCAGCGTGTACCCGTCGGGCGCGGCCTTGGACACGTAGGCGCTGCCGATGATGCCGCTGGCGCCGGGGCGGTTGTCGACCACCACGGGCTGGCCGACGCGCGTCGACAGCTTTTCGGCGAAAAGCCGCGCCAATGCGTCGGTGTCGCCACCGGCCGGATAGGCAACGACCAGGGTGATCGGCTTGCTCGGGTAGCTTTCTGCCCAGGCGAGTCCGGTGGCGCAAGCGGCCGCCAGGGAAATGGCAGCGGCAAAGGCATGGCGGCGTGTGTGTTTCATCGGGTTCTTTGGATCGTGGTTTTGTTTCACTAACGAAACAACGATTTATTAATGGAACGCCACCAAGAATACCGAGGAAGACAACTTCATGACTAAGTACAAACCCTGATCTCTGTGACACAACGAAAACAGGGCGGCCTTTGCGGGCCGCCCTGCGGGATTGGAAAGCGCGGTTGCCGCTTCAGCCGCCGTAGCGCGCCACGGTGAGACCTTCCATGTCGATCTCGGGCGCCCGGCCCGCGATCAGGTCGGCCATCACGCGGCCGGTGCCGGCCGCCATGGTCCAGCCAAGGGTGCCGTGGCCGGTGCTCAGCATCAGGTTGGGAATGCGGGTGGCGCCGATCACCGGCGTGCCGTCGGGCGTCATGGGGCGCAGGCCGGTCCAGAAGGAGGCGTCGCGCACGTTGCCGCCCCTGGGGAACAGGTCGGTCACGACGTGTTCGAGCGTGTCACGCCGACGCGCGTCCAGGCGCAGGTCGAAGCCCGAGAGCTGCGCGGTGCCGCCCACGCGGATGCGGTTGCCAAGCCGCGTGACGGCCACCTTGAAGGTCTCGTCCATTACGGTCGACTCGGGCGCGCCGCCGGCATCGGAGATGGGCACGGTGATCGAGAAGCCCTTGACCGGATACACCGGCAGGCGAATGCCCAGCGGCCTGACCAGCGCGGGCGAGTAGCTGCCGAGCGCGACCACGTAGCGCTCGGCGGTGAAGCTGCCGGCATCGGTGCGCACAGCCGTCACGCCCTTGACTGCATCGTGCTCGAGGGCCTGGATGTTCACGCCGAACCTGAACTTCACACCCTCGGCTTCCGCCAGCTTGGCGAGTGCCTGCGTGAACTTGAAGCAATCGCCGGTCTCGTCGCCGGGCAGGCGCAGGCCGCCCACGAACTTGTCCTTCACCGATGCAAGCGCGGGCTCGTACTGCACGCAGCCTTCACGGTCGAGCACCTGGTAGGGCACGCCGGAGGCCTTGAGCACTTCGACGTCTTTCGAGGTGCCGTCGAGTTGGTGCTGCGTGCGGAACAACTGCAGCGTGCCCTGCATGCGCTCGTCGTAGGCGATGCCGGTGTCGGCGCGCAGGGCCTTCAGGCAATCGCGGCTGTACTCGGCGAGCCGCACCATGCGGCCCTTGTTGACCTCGTAGCGCGCCTGCGTGCAGTTGCGCAGCATCGCAAGGCCCCAGCGCCACATGGCCGGATCGAGCATCGGCTTGATGACCAGCGGGCTGTGCTGCATCAGCATCCACTTGATGGCCTTGACCGGCACGCCTGGCCCGGCCCACGGCGCCGAGTAGCCGGGCGAGACTTCGCCCGCGTTGCCGAAGCTGGTTTCGAGCGCGGGCGCCGGCTGGCGCTCCAACACCGTCACCTCGTGCCCGGCACGCGCCAGGTAGTAAGCCATCGAGGTGCCAATGACACCGCTGCCGAGAATCAGGACCTGCATGAGAACAACCCCTTGAAAGCTGCTGCAACGCAGCCGAGGGTACAGGCTAAGCGCTACAGGCCGAGCGCATCCTGCAATTGCCGTGCCGTCCAGCGCTTGGGGCTCTGCGGCCAGGCCTCGAGCAGCGAGACCATGCGCGCATTGCGCGGCGCGCTCAGGCCGTGCTCCTGCGCGAGGCGCACGACCTCGCCGCTGAGCGAGTCGATCTCGGTGCGGCGGCCCAGCGCCAAGTCGTCGGCCATGCTGGAGCGGGCCTTGGCATCGATGCGCAGCATGCGCGCCGCAACGATGCGAAACAGCCAGTCGGGCAGGCGCAGCAGGTTGACCAGCCGGTGCGCCGGAACGGCAGCGACCTGCGCCGGTGCAATGCCCGCGACCTTGAGGATGTCCAACGCCTCCTCGATCAGCGACGCGAAGCAGCGGCGATAGCCGCGCAGCATCAGCTCTTCGCGCAGCGGCAGGCCCGAGAGCGCGTTGACCGAATTGTTGAGGTTGAGCATCAGCTTGCCCCACTGCACGGGCAGCAGGTCGGCATGCAGGTCGAGCGGCACGCCGGCGCGCTCGAACACGGGCAGCCAGGGTCGCAGCGCCGCATCGTCTTCCGCGGCCAGCCGGCCAGCGGTGCCGCGATGGAAGGCGCCGGGGCCGATCTCGGCCACGTTATACGGCACCATGCCGGCCCGCACATTCAGCGAGGGGCCGGTCTGCGATGCGGCCGCGGAATTGGAGATGCCGTTCTGCAGCGAGACCACCGTGGTGCCCGCGGGCAATGCAAAAGCCAGCTCGCCGGCCGCCGCGGCAGTGGCGCCGCTCTTCACGCACAGCAGCACCAGCGAAGGCCGCGCACCCACCGGGACCTGGTCGCACAGCCGCAATTTCTCGGCAGGCAGCCTGCGCGTCGCCCCGTCGATGTCGGTGAGCGTCAGGCCATGCGCCGCGAGCTTGTCCAGCATGCGCGGACGTCCGACGAAAGTGACGGGCACGCCGGCCGCTGCAAGGCTGCCGCCGATGAAGCACCCGATGGTGCCCGCCCCCATCACGAGCACTTCACCGGGGATTGCGTCTGGCATGAAGTGCTTGTGCGGGTCGAGACGGGTGGATGGTCAGGCGCGTTCCGCAACCCAGGCCTGCACCGACTGCAGCGCGGCCGCAAGGCCCGCCGCGTTGGTGCCGCCGGCCATGGCCATGTCGGCCTTGCCGCCGCCCTTGCCGCCGACCTGCTGGGCCACGAAGTTGACCAGCTCGCCGGCCTTGACCTTGCCCACGCTGTCGGCCGTGACGCCGGCCGCGATCTGCACCTTGTCACCGTCGACGGCGGCCAGCACGATGGCGGCGGTCTTGAGCTTGTCCTTGAGCTTGTCCATGGTGTCGCGCAGCGTCTTGGCGTCGGCGCCGTCGAGCTTGGCCGCGAGCACCTTGATGCCGTTGACGTCCACGGCCTGCGAGACGAGCTCGTCGCCCTTCGACGACGCGAGCTTGCCCTTGAGCGCCCCCACTTCGCGCTCGAGCGCCCTCACCTGTTCCAGCACCTGCGTAAGCCGGCCCTGCAGCTCGGCGGCCGGCGACTTGAGCGTGGCGGCCACGCTGTGCACGGTCGATTCGAGGTCCTGCAGGTAGGTGAGCGCGTTGGCACCCGTAACGGCCTCGATGCGCCGCACGCCGGCGGCCACGCCGCCTTCGCTGACGATCTTGAAGAGGCCGATGTCGCCCGTGCGGCCCACGTGGGTGCCGCCACAGAGTTCGCGGCTCGTACCGATGTCGAGCACGCGCACGGTCTCGCCGTACTTCTCGCCGAACAGCATCATGGCGCCGGTTTTCTGGGCCGACTCCATGTCCATCACGCGGGCCTGGGTCGGCGCGTTGGCGAGGATCTCGGCGTTGACGCGCTTCTCGATCTCGACGATCTGGTCGTGCGAGACGGGCGCGTTGTGCGCGAAGTCGAAGCGCGTTTTGTCGGCATCGACCAGCGAGCCCTTCTGCTGCACATGGTCGCCCAGCACTTCGCGCAGGGCCTTGTGCATCAAGTGGGTGACGCTGTGGTTGCGCATGGTGGCGGCGCGGCGGGCGGTGTCGACCGCGGCCTTGACCGCGTCGCCGACCTTCAGCGTGCCCTGCGTCTGGGTGCCGTGGTGGCCGAACACGTCGGCCTTGATCTTCTGCGTGTCTTCCACGCCGAACTGCACGCCTTCGGCAACGAGCACGCCCTGGTCGCCGACCTGGCCGCCGCTCTCGGAATAGAAAGGCGTGGTGTCGAGCACCACGATGCCGGGTTGGCCTTCCTTCAGTTCCTGAACGGCAGCGCCTTCGAAGTACAGCGCCACGACCTTGGCGTTTTCTTCGAGGTGGTCGTAGCCGGTGAAGGTGTTGCCCGCACCGGCGTATTCGACGTTGCGGTCCATCTTGAACTTGCCGGCGGCGCGGCCCGCAGCCTTCTGCTTTTCCATGGCGGCGTTGAAGCCGGCCTCGTCGACGCTCACGCCACGCTCGCGGCACACGTCGGCCGACAGGTCGAGCGGGAAGCCATAGGTGTCGTGCAGCTTGAAGGCGACTTCGCCCGGCAGCACCTTGGCACCACCGGCCAGCGCCGCGTCGAGGATTTCCATGCCGTTGGCCAGCGTCTCGAAGAAGCGCTCTTCCTCGGCCTTCAACGTATCGGTGATGCGCTTCTCATCGGCCACCAGCTTGGGGTACGCATCGCCCATGAGCTTCACGAGGTCGGGCACCAGCTTGTGGAAGAAGGGCTTCTTCTGGCCCAGCTTGTAGCCGTGGCGAATGGCACGGCGAATGATGCGGCGCTGCACGTAGCCGCGGCCTTCGTTCGACGGGATCACGCCGTCGGCCACCAGGAACGAGGTGGCGCGGATGTGGTCGGCAATCACCTTGAGCGAGTTGTTCGCGAGGTCCTGCGTGCCGGTCTCGCGGCCGGCCGCCTTGATGAGCGCGTCGAAGATGTCGATCTCGTAGTTGCTGTGCACGTGCTGCAGGATCGCGGCCAGCCGTTCCAGGCCCATGCCGGTGTCGACGCAGGGTGCGGGCAGTTTCTTGACCGAGCCGCCGGGCTGCATGTCGAACTGCATGAACACGTTGTTCCAGATCTCGATGTAGCGGTCGCCGTCTTCGTCGGGCGAGCCGGGCGGGCCGCCGGGGATCTCGGGGCCGTGGTCGAAGAAGATCTCGGAGCACGGGCCGCACGGACCGGTGTCGGCCATCATCCAGAAGTTGTCGGACATGTAGCGGCCGCCCTTGTTGTCGCCGATGCGCACCACGCGCTCGGGCGGCAGGCCGATTTCCTTGGTCCAGATGTCGTAGGCCTCGTCGTCTTCGATGTAGACGGTGGCCCAGAGCTTCTCGGCCGGCAGCTTGTAGACCTCGGTCAGCAGCTCGAAGGCCCACTTGAGCGATTCGCGCTTGAAGTAGTCGCCGAAGCTCCAGTTGCCCAGCATCTCGAAGAAGGTGTGGTGGCGCGCGGTATAGCCCACGTTCTCGAGGTCGTTGTGCTTGCCGCCGGCGCGCAGGCAGGCCTGGACCGAGGCGGCGCGCACGTAGTTGCGCTTGTCTTCGCCCAGGAACACGTCCTTGAACTGGACCATGCCTGAGTTGGTGAACATGAGGGTCGGGTCGTTGCCCGGCACCAGCGAGCTCGAGGCCACCACCGTATGGCCCTTGGAGGCGAAGAAATCGAGAAAGGTCTTGCGGATGTCCGCGACCGTGAATGTGGGCTGGCTCATCTTTGGATTCGTCTTCTGTCGAGGGCGGCGCGGCGATGGCGACCCTCATGTCGAACCCACTGCGGCGAACCGGCCTAACTGCTTGATTTGCTTGAACAAACGATTATAGGTTTGGCCATGCGCCCGCGCCGCCTCGCAAGCTGCACGATCCGGAGGCCACGGCTAATATGTGACTTGGCGCAAAAGAAGAGAACCAAATACGGCCGGCGCCATCCGTACTTGTACGGACACAAGATCAAGGAGCTCGAATGGCAAGCCAAGAGGCGGATCAGCACTGGAAGATCGAAGACCTGGATTTCTCGCGCATCGCGCTCGACAAGGTACGCCCGGACGAAAATCTCTTCTACCTGGTGACCTCCGCCTCCTTCGTCGAGAGCGGCTCGGACCTCTACACACACAACCTGGTCGATTTTTTCCGGGGCGACGACGAGGTCACCGACTGGTTGTCGAACCACTGGGAACTCGAGGAACTGCAGCACGGCAGGGCCCTGCGCGCATATGTCCGCCACGTCTGGCCGGAGTTCGAATGGGATGTCGCCTATCAGGGCTTCCTGGAGGAATACGCGACCTACTGCAAGGTCGAGTTGCTGGCCCCGACCCGCGCCCTCGAAATGACCGCCCGCTGCGTGGTCGAGACCGGCACCGCCACCTACTACCGCGCCATGGCGCGCTGCACCGACGAACCCGTGCTGCGGGACCTGGCGACCCGCATCGCGACCGACGAGGTCAACCACTACAAGCACTTCTACCGCTTCTTCCGCCGCTACCGCGAGCAGGAAAAGCTGGGCCGCCTGCGCGTGATGGGCACCATCGGCCGCCGCACGCTCGAACTCAAGAGCGAAGACGCCGACTGCGCGATCCGCCACGTGGTGAAGACGCGCTCGCCCGGCCGCGCCACCGACACGGCCTACGTGCAGCAACTGAGCGCGGACATGAACAGCACCATCCGCACCAACCTGAGCCCCGGCCACACGCTCAAGATGCTGATGCGGCCGCTGGAACTACCGGCAAAGGTGCAGACGGTCATCCAGTACCCGATCATGCAGTTCATGCGGCACGTGTTCCTGCGCTGATGGCCGGAAAAATATTGCCAAATAGTTCACGTTTTTATGAGTGTCCTACGGCAACTGCCTATTTCCGACTGACACCCGGACCCCAGGGGGGCATCGACGATACCGATGCTGTCACGCAACAGGGCCCATAAAAGAAGAGCTCTCGGTCAGTGCCCAGAGCGCCCCTCCATGGGCTATTCGTACCCGCTTCGGCGGGTATTTTTTTGGACTCGCCCCACGCACGGCCCAGAGGCCGCCCCCTGGCTCAGGTCGCCGAAGTCAGCCCGGGTTTGCGGGTTCCGTCCAGCGAATACAACTGCGGCCGCTCGTCGGCGGCGGCACCTTCGGCGGGCATTCCGTGCGCCACATTCTGCGGCTGGCGATAGAGCTCGTTCTCGAGACGCCTGACGCGTTCGGCGTACATCCTGGCGAGGGCGCTGTGATGCTCTGCCGCAGCCTGATGCTCGATGCGCGCCATCTGCGCCTCTTCCAGAAGTGCCGCCGCGCGCCGGAGATACGCGGTGTGAGTCGGGCGAAACAAGAAGTCGAACGTCATTTCACGCTCCTTTCCGCGAGGGTGCGGTGGGAAGCCATGTTCCTCCGCGCCAGCCTTCAAGTCTGTCGGAACACGCCTACCTTCGGGTTACCTGCTTTTGTTGCGGCATTTCCGCCCCTGCTCCATGCCCGTGGCACGTTGTCCGTTCTTTGTTTGATCCGATGGCGACGAAGCTACCCCAAGTCCGACCGCTTGCAATCCAGGACCGTGCTTGTCTCGATCGTTCGCAGTGCCGGCACCTTGCCGACGAACGTCACCCCGGCACGTATCAGGCGCCACTCCCCTGCCTTGAACAGCTTGAAGAGGTGCGTAACTTCGTCACTCGCGGCGGGAATGGCGTTGAACACGTAGACCGGCTCGCCCCCCTGGGTCTCGTCCATGCTCAGCAGCTCGGCCCTCATCTTGCCCATGGTGTCCGCGTCTTTCGTCCTCTGGCGAACGACGTCCATGTTGACGGTGCGAGAGTGCTCGTCGATCGAGATCCTGCGGATCCAGGGAGCCGGCCCTGCGCCGCTCGAAGCAGGCGCGCACACGATCGTTCCAGCGGCGCACGACCCGGCTGCCGCGGCGAGGAGCAGATGGACAGCCAGCCTGGTGGGTTTGAATTTCATGCTCGATATGGTGCCAGCCTCCTCCTCGGTGGGGTGAGCATCGAAGGACATGCCACCGCAGTTCGAGCGGGAGGGAGCGGCCCGGCGCAGGCACGTTCTTCAGTAGGAGCCGGGCGGCGGCGTGTGCTTGAAACGTCGCGCCGTCGTCATGCTGATGAGCCGGGCGCGCGCGGCGCCGAGCCTGGCGCGCCCTGCACCGACCATGCCGCCGAGGGCCGATTTGACTGCGTCCGCGGTGGGCGATTCCCTCGGATACGAGGGGGACAGGCCGCACTTGCGCATCAGCCGGTTCACCTGATGGATGCGGGCAACCTCGCGCGTGGCAGCGGTGTAGAAGGTCACCCCGATCGAAATCGACAGGCGATCGCCTGGGCCAGCCCCGTCGACCTTGGATCTCGTCATGTGGGGCGAGGTGCTCGGGAAATAGATGGCATCCCCTGGCTGCGCATTGAACTCCAGCCCGCGCGGCAGGAACGCTTCGTCGAAACGCACTTTCTTGAGCGACTGCGTGACGATGAAGTCCTCCACGGCATCGGCCGGCACGATGGTGCGATCGCGGTGATCCCAGACGTTGAGGGTCTTGTGCCCATGCAACTGCAGCCAGAAGTTGTTCTCTCGGTCGATGTGAAAGGGCGTGACGGACGGCGGCGCAGAGAAGAAGACGAATCCGTTCACCCTGAAGATGTCCGGCTGCTCACGTTCGACGAGAGCGCGCATCGAATTCACCACCGACATCAGCAGGGCCTGATAGCGGGGAATGACTTCGATGTTGTAGAAGGAAACCGACGAACCCGGCTCCTCCATGCGCTGGAAGAATTCCTCGATGCTGCGCCCGTCAGGATGCCGGCTGTCGTGCGCAAGCGTGGACGCGACCGTCCTGTTCGGGTTCATGAACCTGCATTGGTCCAGCTTCGAGAGTTCCATCCCGAGCTTCACGAGTTCGGGCACCTGAAACAGGGGATGCTCGTGAAAGTTGTGGTGCATCGGCGTGATCCTCTGGGTGGAGAAGCCGCCAGGGTCATCCGGCCACACGCGAAACGTCGTTTCCGAAGTCCCGACCCAATTCAAGTTGGTCACGCGCATCGCACCCTCCAGATCGCTTTTGGGCCCCTGCCGCCGAACCGAGGCTCGGGCAAGGCCTGCGAGCGAAAGTAGTACTTTCTATTTCAATGCTGGATCGAATACCTGACCTCCACCTGACAACGGGAGGCTTGTCGGGAAAGTCCCTATGGCAGCGAGGAGGTTGTTGAGCGCGCGAGCCTTGAGCAGGCTGGGAAATACATACCGCCTGTACCCGGCGAGTAGGTGCGTTCGCTGCGGCGATGACATGGCCTGCGTAGCAGGCATGGAGCGGGTGAAGGGAATCGAATTAGTTCTTCTACCTCCCAAGAAAATTGAAGATCATCCCTTGGATGCAATACTTGTTCCCCGCTTTGTTCCCCTGAACTTGGGATTCGAATCCCTTGAGGATGCTGCCCGAGTGAATTTGTTGCCCTCCCGCGACGCGATATCGGACTAAGCACCCTGCTTGCACCCCGCGGTATCCCGCGAACATCGGTAGGCATGTTCCGTCGACTCAGGTGCAAATGCCCTCGAGGTGTGCGCGTACGGACTCGGCGACCGGCCAGACCGAATGGTCAGCCGGATAGCTGCAGCAGCCCTTTCACTCGCACCAGTCGAGCGCCACCGTGGTGGCGGCCCTTGCGCCATGCGCAGAAATGCACGCGCCCGTCTTCTTTACTTCCCAACCCTTTCTGGCAATCAAGGTTGGTACAGTTGAAGTGAGGGCCCCACGCCCTCCCTTCGAGCAATCGAAAGGACGGAAGGCAACTTTTCGAGAAGACCCGGCGTGCAGAAGACCGATATCCAACTTCCCCTCGATGATCCCATCGATCTTTGGGATTTCACCCGGCTCATCGCCAAGTCCATCTGCCCCAGCATGCGAGAAGCCGAAGACTATGCCTGGCTCCAGAAGAAACTCGTAAAGCTGCCGACCTCGGATCTCGAGGTTCAATCCGATATGTCAGCGGCAGAACGAACAGCGCTGCTTCGAATCCTGCCAGGTCTGCCACCACACGCCGGCATGCCCCCAAAAGAGCGAGAGGCGTTCATGGATGCCTATCTGAAGCATCCCGACCGCCTCCCTTGGAGGCCCGTGTTTGTGAGCGAAGAAGCGGTTGCCGCCAACGGCTACCAGATACTCCAAATTCAGGAGCAGCATCGCCTCGCACTTCAACAAGAAATCGCATCAGGCAATCTCATCGCATTCAATCAGCATCACATCGACGAGGGCCGTGCAGGAAAGAACACTTTCATCCGTCGCGAAGATGCGTTGAACTACCTCAAGGCACATCGGTTTCGCACGGTTGATGATCCGGCCTCTCGCTCCACCCACTCCGCATCGAAACTGAAAGCTTCGGCCACAAAAGCGGCAATACCGCCCAAAGCACTTGAAGCCGATCACCAAAGTGATTTGGTGAAAGAAAATTCGACCAAAGGCGCAGAAGGGACGACAGCACTCGTTGACTTCGCTGCTCCCGTAACGACGTCAATCGCGGCATCGCCGCGGCCGAAAATGAAGCCGCCATCCTCCCGACAGGACAGCAAGACTGAGCGATCACCGAGGGAAAGCCAAGAAGCTTGGGTAGCACCCACGCAGCACAGCACTGCCACCGTGATCTTGCGCCGGCGCCAAGTCGAGGCCCGAACCTCGTTGTCGCGCTCGGCCATATATGACCGACTCGACGCAAACTCCCCGCGCTATGACCCCACCTTTCCCAAGCAGGTGAAACTCGGCAGTTCAAGCGTCGGTTGGCTGGAAAGCGAAATTGAAAACTGGCTCGCCTCGAGGACACGCGCGTCGCGCCTCTGAAGCCAACGAGAGTCAAAGCAGAGCTACCGGAAAGACGAACTTGATGCCTGGATCGCATCTCGCCCGCCGAAGGAACGTTGATTCTCGCCGACGTTGATAAATCACGATCAACTGCAGCAATGAGCCCATTCGCTTATGCCCGTTCATCGTCGCGCGCAACTTCCAGACATTCGGACAGTCGCTCAAGATAGGTTGGATTTGTATCTGAGCCGATATGGCGCCACTGATAGTGCGGTTGATCGATGGCAAGTTGACCCAGCGCGGTAGCCCACAAGTGAGCGCTCAACGTTGCAGCATCACAGACTGAACTGCGATTCCGAATGGCTGTGCAAAGTACTGCGCGAAGCCGCTCCAGTCCAGCTTGCATGCCAAGTATCTGGTGGATGCGATCGGCCTCCTCGCTCGCTAGGCGCGCGCCCATCTCACTCTCGCGCGCTAGCGTGGACTGCAGGCTGACGCCGATTCGGGCGTCGCGATTCGTTCTGCCTACGCCGGTTGCGGTGGAGGCAAGCATCAACTCGGAAATTGCGATGGTGAGCTCTTCAGCGGAGGCCGGCGGCGGCTCTGGGTTGTCCGGCTCGAAGACGCCAATTTCGCGGTCTGCCCGCTCGCGCAGGAGCGCCGGCCGAATCTCGCCCATCGCAACCAGCAGATCGACCTCGACTTCCGAGACACGCCGCGCGATAGCGAGCCGCTCGATGCTGCGGTCGCTCCCGTTGCGCCAGGCTAGCCCCATCGCGTCGCATGTGATACCCCACTTCAGGGTGCCCAGAACCTGCCAGTAGTGAACGCGCTCCTCATCCACACGCCGCCCCGATTCGGCCTCGTAGCCAGCGAAGAGCTGCGCCCGTGTGCCCAGGCCTCCGGCCTCCAGCCCCACGTTACCGAAGCGCCAAGAATTGACACAAAACCATCCCAAATCCTCCATCGGATCGCCCAGGTGCGCGAGCTCCCAGTCAAGCACCGCCCGCACGCCGTCCGCGCCTACCATGAGGTTGCCGTTGCGGAAATCGCCGTGAACGAGCACCAATGGCTCGCTATCCGCGGGCTCATGTTCCGCAAGCCAGCGCAGCGCCAGCTCGAACACCGGCCGCAGCGTGCCGTTGGCGCGATGTGCCGCTTCCCAATGTCGATGCTCCTGCACCGCACCGCCGCGGCGCAGACAAGGTAACTTCGCCTCCGGCATCGCATGGATTCGAGCCATCAGTGCGCCGCATTCGGCAGCCAGGGTGCACCGTGCCTGCGCAAAATCCGAATTGCGAAGAATCGCGCGAGCCGACGACTCACCCTCCACCCGTCGCATCAGGTAGCCATCGCCCAGCCCGTCGGATGGCAACAGTTCGCCGATCACCTCGGGCACCGGCACACCGGCCTCCAGGGCGGATCGCAACAACGCGGCCTCGGCGGCCATGCCTGCGCTGCCTTGCTGGCCGCTCTCACTCCATTGGCGGCTACGCCGCAGGATCAGCCCCTGCGCGCCACGCGGCGACAAGGCATCGAAAGACCAGACCTCCTGGCTCGCACCACCTGAAACCGCTCTCAGCGCAGCAATGGCCGACGCATCGGGGCGGTGGCGACGCAGTGCCATCAGCAATCGATCTGCGTCAACGGCCTGCACGGATGCCCTCGAACGCGTCACCGTCAGCAGGATCCTGATGGTCGAGATACTCCGCCATGCCGAAGCCGACGCGCTCGCCCAGGCGATAGCGCGTCATGCACTCCATGATCCGCGACTTGTCGGTGCGCCCATCGGGCAGCTTGCGCCAATGCCGGCACGGCACGCTAGCGAGCACTTCGCCCTCGATGTCGTAGCGTTGGCCCACGTCGTTCTCGAAGCTCAGAGAGAAGCCCGTGGGATAGCTTCGCGCGTCATAGCGCGTCTGCAGCCGCACGCTGTGCACATGGCGCAGGCGGCCGCTGCCGTCGTGCACGTAGCCCGTTTCCAGCAGTTCTCCGTCGCCCTTCTGAACCACGATCACGCACATCGCCAAGCCATCGCCGAACGTGCAGGGAAACCAGCGATACCACGGAATCGCTTGCCACAGCCGTGGACCCCAGGAATGATCGCGCAGGCCATGGCCTGAAATCTCCCAGGAGGTCTCTCCGACGCGCAGCGTGCCCTGCCCTCTCACTGACTGGTCGTAGTGCGCCCGTGCAAAGTAGCGCCCCTTCCCTTCGTCGAAGGGCTCGCCCTCGTCGCCCAGCAATTCGCCGCCGTGAGCGGGTGCTACGGCTTCGAAGACCAACGCGATCTCGGCATCCACCTGTGATTGCGGTGTAAAGGCGGCTCGCGGGTTCTCCATCGCCGCACCATCTGCCATCACGTGGACCGGCCCGGCGTAGTGCAAACGCGAACGCTGCATAGGCTGATCGAAGTCGAAGCGCAGCCCGGCGGCTTCGACGCCGTCCTGGCTGATCGTCCCAGGCTTCGCGAACATAAAGCCCACGCGTCCGTCCGGAAGGTACAGGCACACGGTCATCTCGGAAAAGCCCTGGTTCGCGCGCTGTCCGATCCGGAACCAGCCGCCGACGCGCTGACGTCCATCGATCAGATGGACGTAGCGGCTCTCGTTGAAGAAGGGATGCGCTTCGACCGGATGGTTGAAGTCGTCCTCCGGTCGCAGCGGGCGAACCGGGCGGTAGCGGCCGGAGTAGTCCATGTCAGCCCCTGCCGGCCAGCGCGATGAAGCTCACGCCATGAAGAAGCGCGGCCACTTCAAGCCTCCAGATAGCGGCCACCCGCAGCCGCCAGCTCGCGCAGTGCCGATGGCACCTCGAAGCGTTCACCGTGATGACGCGCCAGGTGGTCGCACTCCTCGACAAAGCGCGCCGCACCCACGGTATCGATGTGGCTGACCGCGCCACCCAGGGCCGCCGGAAATCCCCAGCCCAGCAACGAACCGACATCGGCATCACGTGCGCTGACCACGCCCTCGGCCAGGCAGCGCGCCGCCTCGAGCGACTGCGCATGCATCAAACGCCGGCGCACCTGCTCCACGTCCGGCTGATCGGCGGCGAGCGGATAAAGCTCCGCCAGGCCCGGCCACAAGGTCTTCTTTCCGTCGGCCGGGTGGTCGTAGAAGCCCTTGCCCACCTTGCGGCCGAGCCGCCCGAGTTTCTCCACCATGGTCACGAGCACGGCGTCCTGCGGCTGTTCGCGATAGGCGGCGCCCTGGTCCATTCGGCTTTGCTTGAGCGCCTTGTAGAGCAACTCGGCCGAGAACTCGTCGATGAGCGCGAGCGGCGGCATCGGCATGCCCGCCATGCGGCCGGCGTTCTCGATCAGGTTGGGGTTCACGCCTTCGGCCAGCATCGTCATGGCCTCGTAGGGGAACATGCCGAAGGCACGGTTGGCATAGAACGCCGGGCAGTCGTTGACCACGATCGGCGTCTTGCGGATGCGCTTCACGAAGTCGAGTGCCTGGGCAATGGTGGCCTCGGCGGTCGCCTTGCCGCGGATCACCTCGACCAGTGGCATCTTCTCGACCGGCGAGAAGAAATGCAGGCCGACGAACTGCGCAGGCCGCGCCGACACCTCGGCCAGCCCGGTGATCGGCAGCGTCGAGGTGTTCGACGCGAAGATCGCGTCGGGCGCTATCGCGGCCTCAGCCCGGCGGGTGGCCTCAGCCTTGACGGCGCGATCTTCGAACACCGCCTCGATCACGATCTGACACTCCGCCAGCGCCGCGTAGTCTGTGGTCGGCTCTATCAGCGCCAGCGTGCGGTCGCGCACGTCGGCGGTCATCCGGCCCTTGGCAACCTGGGCGTCGAGGATCTTCGCGCCGTAGGCCTTGCCCCTCTCCGCCGCTTCGAGGCTGGTGTCCAGCAGCACCACCTGCAGGCCGGCCAGCGCGCTCACGTGCGCCAGGCCCGCGCCCATCATGCCGGCGCCCAACACGCCGATGCGCGTGTAGTCGCGCTTGGGCACGTTCTTGGGTCGGTGCGCGAGCCGGTTGGCCTCGCCCATCGAATAGAAGAGTGTGCGGATCATGTTCTTGGTCGCCGCCGAAGTCGCCAAGTGCGCGAACTGCCGCTGCTCGATCTTCAGTCCAGCGTCGATGCCGACCTGGCAGCCGTCGTACACGCACGCCAGGATGGCTTCGGGTGCGGGATACAGGCCCTGCGTCTTGCCCAGCAGGTTGCCGGCAATGCCGAAGTACAGCTGCGTCGGCCCCGGCGTCTGCGGCGTACCGCCCGGAAACTTGAAGCCCTTGGCGTCCCAGGACTTGACGGTGGCTTGCGGACCTTCGGCCAGCACCCAGGCCTTGGCGCGCGACAGCAACTGGTCGGCCGGCACCACTTCGTCGATGAAGCCGGCTTCGAGTGCCTGCGCCGGTGCGACCTTGCGGCCTTCGAGCAGGTAGGGCAGCGCGGCCTTGATGCCGATCATGCGCGGCAGGCGTTGAGTACCGCCAGCGGCCGGCAGCAAGCCCAGCAAGACTTCGGGCACGCCAAGCTGGATCTTCGCGTCGTCCGCGACGATCCGACGATGGCAGGCCAGGCAGATCTCGAGCCCGCCGCCCAGCGCCGTGCCGTTGATCGCGGCGACGAAGGGCTTGCCCGAGGTCTCCAGCGTGCGCAGCGTGCGGCTGAAGGGGCCGGAGCTGGCCATCGATTCCTCGGCCGTGCGAATGCGGCGGATCAGGTCGAGGTCGCCGCCAGCCACGAATTCGGGCCGCGACGAGGTGACGATGACGCCCTTCACGGCGCTGTCGCCGATGGCGCGCTGGACCGCCGCGTCGAAGGCGGCGATGGACGCCAGGTTCAGCACGTTCATCGGCCGGTCGGCCACGTTCCAGGTCAGGGTGGCGATGCCGTCGGCATCGAGCGTGTAGTCGATCATTTTTCTTGCTCCTGCGTCAGACGCGTTCAATCACCATCACCGAACCCATGCCACCGCCCACGCACAGCGTGACCAAGCCGGTCGACAAGTCGCGGCGTTCGAGTTCGTCAAGCAGCGTGCCCAGCAGCATGCCGCCGGTCGCCCCCAGTGGATGGCCCATCGCGATGGCCCCACCGTTGACGTTGACCTTGTCGTGCGGCACGCGCAGCGCCTGCATGAAGCGCAGCACCACCGCGGCGAAGGCCTCGTTGCACTCGAACAGATCGATGTCGCCGGCGCTCATGCGGGCCCGCTTGAGCGCTGCTTCGGCGGCCGGCGCGGGGCCGGTCAGCATGATGGTCGGCTCGCTGCCGATGGTGCCGAAGGACACCACGCGCGCGCGCGGCTTCAGCCCGAGCCGGTCGGCCATTTCGCGCGAGCCGATCAGCACCGCCGAGGCGCCGTCGACGATGCCCGACGAATTGCCGGCGTGGTGCACATGCGTGATCGCACCGAGCTCCGGGTAGCGCTGCAGCGCCATCGCGTCGAAGCCCATCTTCTCGCCCTGCACGGAAAAGGAAGCCTCGAGCTTGGCCAGCGTGTCCATCGTGGTGTCGGCGCGGACGTGCTCGTCCTGCGCCAGGATCTCCACGCCGTTCATGTCGCGCACAGGCACCACCGATTTCGCGAAGCGACCCTCGGCCCAGGCGACGGCTGCGCGGCACTGGCTTTCCACCGCGTAGCTGTCGACGTCCTGGCGGCTGAAGCCGTAGAGCGAGGCGATCAGGTCGGCCGACACGCCCTGCGGCACGATGTGGTTCGGAATGGTGATCTGCGGGTCGGTGATCCAGGGCCCGCCGCCGACGAACATGGGCACGCGCGACATGCTCTCCACGCCCCCGCCGATGGCCAGTTCGGCCTGGCCCGACTTGACCAGCGCCGAGGCGAAGTTGCAGGCCTCCAGCCCTGAGCCGCAGAATCGGTTGAGCTGCACGCCCGGCACCGCATGGTCGTAGCCGGCCGCGAACACTGCGGCCTTGCCGATGTTCGACGCCTGCTCCAGCGCCGGCTCGGCGCAGCCGAGGATCACATCGTTGACCAGCGCCGTATCCAGCCGGTTGCGGTCGCGGATCTGCTGGAGCACCTGGGCGGCGAGGCGCGCCGGTGCGACTTCATGCAGCGCGCCGTTGGCGCGCCCCCGGCCGCGTGGTGTGCGCACGGCGTCGAGAATGTAGGCTTCTGTCATCTGTCGTCCTTAGGGTTCTTGTCGTTGGTTGTGGAGTGCCTCGGCGCGCGAATCAGCGGCCCGTGAAAGCGGGGCGACGGCGCTGCTGGAAGGCTGCAATGCCCTCCTTCAGGTCGTCAGTGGCGAACACCTTCTGCAGCTGGCGTGCTTCGTGGGCGAGCATCGAATCGAAATCACCGCCTTCCAGAAGCACCTCTTTCGACAGGCGGAAGGCCGCGGTCGGCCCGCTCGCGATGTTCTGCGCCAGCTTCTGCGCCTCTTCCGCCACGGCACCCGTGGGCACTGCTCGATTGACCAGGCGCAGCGCGGTGGCCTCGGTGCCGTTCACGAGGCGACCGGTGTAGATCAGCTCGGAGGCCAATGCAAAGCCCGTGCGGCTCAGCAGGATGTTGTGGGCGCCGGTGTCGGGCACCATGCCGATGTGCCGGAACGGACTGCCGAAGAGCGCGTCTTCTTCTGCCAGGACCATGTCGCAGCACAGCGCCAGCCCGAAGCCGAAGCCCAGCGCGGGCCCCGCCACCGCGGCGATGGTGGGCACGGGCAGAGCCCGCAGCCGCTGGCACAGCGGGCCGACCACCTGACCGATCATGGCCATCGGGTCATCTGCGGCGGGGTCGATGGAACCGATGTCCCAGCCCGCCGAGAACACCGCACTGGCGCCGCGCAGCACCACGCAGCGCGCGCCGCCTTCGAGCGCAGCATCGAGCTGGGCGCCGAGGGCCTTAGCGTTCTCGACGCGAAAGCTGTTCTTGGGTTGGGGAAGGTCGATCGCGATCGTGGCGACCGCGTCCTGGAATTGCAGTGTGATGCCGGCCACTGCGATGCCGTTGTGCGGTTGATGTCCCATGCCTGGAACTGTCGCCGCAGCGAACCCGCCCGGTATCGTCGCATCCGACGAATTCGGCCCGCTCAGAGGTTGCGCGAGATGAGCTCCTTCATGATCTCGTTGGTGCCGCCATAGATCCGCTGTGCGCGTGCGTCAACGTACGCCCTCGCGATCGGCACCTCGGCCATGAAGCCATAGCCGCCATGCAGCTGCACGCAGGCGTCGACCACCTTGCATTGCAGGTCGCTGCACCAATACTTGGCCATCGAGGCGGCTTCGGCGTCGAGCTCGCCTTGCATGAGCTGCTGCAGGCATCGGTCGACAAACGTGCGACCGATGCGGATCTCAGTCTTCAATTCGGCCAGCACGAAGCGGGTGTTCTGGAAATCTGCGACAGCTTGGCCGAAGGCACGGCGGCCGCGCACGTACTCGACCGTCATGCGGTAGGCGTCTTCCGCGGCAGCGATGGCCGACACCGCGATCTGCAGCCGCTCCCAGGGCAGCTCCTGCATCAGGTACGCGAAGCCGCGCCCCTCCTCGCCAAGCAGGTGGTCGACGGGCACCAAGACATCCTCGAAGAACAACTCGCCGGTGTCCTGCGCCTTGAGGCCGATTTTCTTGAGCGGCGAACCTTTCTTCACGCCGGGCAGCGTGGTGTCGACCACGAGCAGGCTGACGCCCTTGGCTCCGGCCGCCGGGTCGGTCTTGGCAACCACCACCACGAGGTCGCAGGTGGTGGCATTCGAGATGAAGGTCTTGGCGCCATTGAGCCGATAGTGGTCCCCTTCGCGCAGCGCGGTGGCACGCACCGCCTTCACGTCGGAGCCGCCGTCGGGCTCGGTCATCGCGAGCGCCGCGACGGCCTCTCCGCTGACCATGCGCGGCAGCCACTTCGCCTTCAGCGTCTCGCTAGCGAAGTGCAGGAAGTAGTTGGTGACGATCTCGGAGTGCATCGTCAGCGACAACCCGAAGTTGCTGTACGGCGCCGCTTCCTCGAGCACCACGGCTGAGTACAGCAAGTCGGCGCTGGGGCCACCATAGGCCTCGGGCACGGTCGGGCACAGCAGGCCGAGTTCGCCGGCGGTGCTGAACACCGCGCGGTCGAAGCAGCCCCGCTCGGCCCAGCCCTCGAGCTTCGGGCCGACATGCTGCTGCAGGAAGCGACGCACGCTGTCGCGGAAGAGTTCGTGCTCGGGACGGAAGAGGTTTCGGTTCATGGGGTGGTGTTCCTTCAGGCGACGCGGCGCTCGCGGCCTTGCCAGTACGCTTCGCGCAGCTGGTGCTTGAGCAGCTTGCCGGCGCCAGACACCGGCAATTCGCTGCGAAACTCGACGCTGCGCGGGCACTTGTAGCCGGCGATCCGCTCCTTGCAGTGCGCGATCACGCGGGCCTCGTCGATCTGCGCGCCGGGCTGCAGCACCAGCACCGCGTGCACGCGCTCGCCCCAGTCGGCATCGGGCACGCCGAGCACCGCGCACTGGGCCACGCCGGGCAGCGAGAGGATCGCGTTCTCGACTTCGGTCGAGTAGATGTTCTCGCCGCCGCTGACGATCATGTCCTTCAGCCGGTCCACGATATGCAGCAGGCCCTCGGGGTCGAGCCGACCGCCGTCGCCTGTGCGCATCCAGCCCTGGTGCAGCACCTGCGCGGTCTGCTCAGGCAGGTTCCAGTAGCCCAGCATGACACCCGGGCCGCGCAGCCAGATCTCGCCGACCGCGTCGGCGGGCAGGTCATTCCCCTCCGGGTCCACCACCCGCACCTCCATGCAGGGTGTCGGCACGCCCGCGGCCAGGTGGCGGCCTCGCGCACGGCTCTCAGCGCTGTGGCACCAGGCCGGCAACGCCACCGCGATGCCCGCGGTCTCGGTCATGCCGTAGAACTGGGTGAACCCGACATCGGGCAGGCATGCGATGGTCTGCTCCAGCAATGTGCCGTCGATTGGTGAGGCGCCGTAGTACATGCGTTTCAGGCTCGACAGGTCGCGGCTGCAGATGTCCGGGTGGTCCACCACACGCTTGATCATGGTGGGCACCAGCGCCGCCTCGGTCACGCGTTCGCGCGCGATCAACGCCAGGAACACGGCCGGGTCGAAGACCGGCAGCATCAGCTGCGTGCACTGACCCACCATGGCCTGCAGCACGACCGCCAGGCCGCCGACGTGGAACATCGGCAGCGCGTGCAGGCAGATCGCCCCGGGCGCGCGCTCGCCGATGGCGATGGACGCGAGTGTGTTGCCGAGGAGTCCACCATGCGACAGCAGCACGCCCTTCGAGCGGCCCGTGGTGCCGCCGGTGTAGAGCAGCACCGCCGGCGCATCGCCCCCGACATAGGCATCGTCCATGGGAGCGCCGTGCCCGAGCAGTTCCTCGTAGCGCCACGCGCCTTCGGGCGCCTTGCCAGATTCACCTATGGCAACGACGGTGGGCGTCGACTGCGACTTCTCGCGCAGGGCCGGCAGCAGCGGCACGAAGGCGTCGTCCAGCAGCAGCACGCTGGCGCCGCTGTCGGCCAGCGCAAAGGCCAGTTCGTCAACGCTCCAGCGGCAATTGAGCGGCGTCAGCACCGCGCCAAGCCACCATGCGGCGTAGGCCACGGCCAGGAAGCGGTCGGTATTGGGTGCCAGCACGAGCACGCGGTCGCCGCGGCGCACGCCCGCGGCGTGCAGGCCGCCCGCCAGTTGCGCGACCTGCGCATGCAGCTCCGCGTAGGTGGTACGCCGGTCGCCGCAAATGGCCGCCAGCCGGTCGGGATGTTCACGTCGTGCCTTGTGCAGCGCCAGGGTGAGGGGCATGAAAGTCTCCGGATTCTTGTGGGGTCGCGCCACAGAGGTCGTCGCGACACGGCGCCGAGTGTGCAATCGGCATGGCGCCTCGATATCGTCGCATCCGACGAGATTGCGCCGGCGCTTTTCCCCACGCGAAGCCGGGACGCTCAGACGATAAGTCCCGCGCGCCGCGCGAACGCGATCGCCTCCATCCGGTTGCGCGCATCGAGCTTGACGTTGATGTTGCGCAGGTGTGTACGCACCGTGGTCTCGGCGACGAAGAGACGCTCCGCGATCTGGTCGTTCGACAGGCCCTCGGCCGCCAGCCGCATGACCTGGATCTCCTTGCGAGTGAGCAGCTCACTGGGCGTTGACGCGCCCATGCGCTGGCCCGCCTCGGTTGCGATCGCTTCGCCGCCTGCGACGGCAGTGATCGGCTCGCGCAGCATCCGGTCGATGAAAGCCAACGGGGCATCGTCGGAGACGGCAGCATCCTCGTCCAGCAGCGCATTGGGCGCGGAGCGCAGGTCGCGCAGCATCGTCAGCACCAGCGGGCCTTCGTCAAGAAAGGCGCGCACGTACCCTTCGGAGGCCGCGAGGCAAACGGCCTTGGCCAGCACGCGCATCGCCTTGTTGCGCTGCTCGTCCCGGTAGAGGGCCTGGGCCAGCAGGAGCCGCAATGTGAGCGCCCGGCGCTCGCGCTGAGCGCGTTCGGCGGCGTCAAGCTCCTGGCGCAGCGGAGCAACCATCTCCGCGGCGTGGCCGCTGGCGATCGACCAACGCGCCTGCGCCACGTCGTAGGTCTCGACCACATTGGCGCGCAACGAGAGGCGCGAGACGCGCGCCCACAGCAGCTTGTCGTTGCAGCGATCGAGTTCGGTCCTGGCACGCGCGAGTCGGCCTTCCACCACCGCCATGCGCACGCGTTCGAGCCGCGCGCTCGCCACCACGCGCGACAGCCCGTCGCGGTGTCCAATGTGCTCGAGTTCGGTGAGCAACTGCTGCGCGCGGTCGGCATCGCCTTGGTCGAGCGCGATGCGGGCCATGATCACGTGCGCGCAGATCAACTGGTCCGGAATGCCGACCCGGCAGATCAGCGGGATGTAGACCGCCAGCAGGCGCTCGGCTTGCTCGCACTGGTCGGCTTCATACAAGGCCTCGGCCAGCAGCACGCCGGCCATGGCGTTGCCATTGGTGGCGCGCGAAGGATCGACCGTGCCCGCACTCACCGCCAGCCGCAGGCGTGCGATGGCCTTGCGCAGCCGGCCCTGCGTCAGATCGACCGCGCCCTCCGCCGCCTCGGACAGGGCGAAGTTGAAGCTGCTGCTGTGCTCGGGCTGGCGGCTGCGCGCCGCATCGACCAGGCGAAGGGCCTCGTGGTAGCGCCCTGCGATCATGGCTAGGTTGGCCAGCACCACTTCCAGGAAGCCGCGCGCGAAGGTGGCCTCGACGGGCAGCGCCACCAACAGCTCGGTGGTCAGCGGCATCGCCTCATCGATACGGTCTGTCAGCACCATCAGCAAGGGTTTCATCGCCAGCCGGTGGGCGCGCACCTCGACGTCATCGTCGGTGCGCTGCTCCAGCCGCTCGAGCAACGGGGCTGCGGCCCGCGGTCCGCGCGCCAGGCAGACAGCCCAGGCGTGCAGCACCTGGAGCATCGGACGGTCGGCAAGCTGCCCGGCTTCAAGCAGCGGATCGAGCCAGCGCGACAGCAGCCTGACACGCCCCTGGTCGAGCAGCGAATGGGCCTCGGCCTCGAGCAGCGGAAACGCGAGCGCCAGGTCCCTGGCCGCGAGCGCATGCTCGATCGCCGGCACCGGGCGCCCGACGCCCAGGAACCACTGCGCAGCGGCGCTGTGCAGCGCCGGAATCTCCTGCGCGTGCTGTCGGGCCAGCTGGGCCCGCAGGAACTCCGCGAACATGCCGTGGTATCGGTACTCGCTGTGGTCGGCCTGCAGCGGGATGAGGAACAGATGGGCCTGTTCGAGGACGCGCAACATGGCGGCACTGTCGTCGCGCTGGCACACGGCATCGCACAGCGACGGATTGAGCTGAGCCAGGATGCTGGTGCGCAACAGGAAACCGCGCACATCGTCGGACTGCCGCGAGAGCACGTCTTCCACCAGGTAGTCAACCACCGCCGCGTTCGACCCCGAGAAGCCGGCGATGAACCGGCCCGGCTCGTCGCGGTGCTCCAGCGTCACGGACGCCAGCCACAGCGCCGCAGCCCAGCCCTCGGTGCTGCGGTGCAGGCGACGGATGTCCTCCGGCTGCAAGGTGAGGCCGCGCTGCTGGCGCAGGAATCCATCGACCTCAGCCTCGGAAAAGCGCAACTGCGTCGGCTCGACTTCGAGCAGTCGACCCCGTGCGCGAAGCCGGCCCAGCCCCAGCTCGGGCACTCCGCGCGAGCCGATGATCAGCTGCGCGCCGCGCGGCAACTGATCGATCAACTCCTGGACCAGGCCGAGCACGACGGGGCTCTGCAGCACCTCGAAGTCGTCAAGGAACAACGCCAGCGGTGCCGGATGCGCCGCCACAGTATCGATCAAGGCGAAGGCGAGTTCGTCCGGCCCCTGTCCGTCGAGCGGCTGCAGCTTGCGTAGCGCAGGAATCAGCGGCTCCAGCGAAGCCGTCAACGCCGCCAGAAAGCGCCCGACATCGTTGTCGGCGCGATCGAGCGTGAGCCAGGCCTGTTGCAGTCCGGTTTCCTCGAAGCGCCGGCGCACCTGCAGCATCACCGTGGTCTTGCCGAAGCCCGCTGGCGCACGCAACAACACCAGCCGCGCGGCGCCGGCATTGAAGATGCGCTCGCAGATTTCGGTGCGCTGCAGCTCGAACGCCGTGGCAAGCGGTGGGCGAAGTTTGCCGGCCAGCGGGAACGTTCGCAGCGCGGGCTGCGGCACCGTGACCGGAGGCGCGGCACTCCGGCGAGTGGGATCGTCTGTGTGACCGGGGGTGCCGGTCGGCATGGCAGGCTCCTCGAGGTTCGTCACGTCCGCGCCGCCGTGGCGACGGACCGGGGTCAGGGTTCCATCGCCGTGCACGGCCTCAGTCCCGTTGGTAGAGCGTCACCACGCAGGCGCCGCCGAGCCCCAGATTGTGCTGCAGAGCGACACGCGCGCCCTCGACCTGCCGGGCGCCGGCCTGCCCGCGCAGTTGCCACACCAGCTCGGCGCATTGGGCCAGCCCGGTCGCACCCAGCGGATGGCCTTTGGACAACAAGCCGCCCGAAGGATTGGTCACGACGCGACCACCGTAGGTGTTGTCGCCGTCGAGCACGAAACGCTCGGCACCGCCCTCGGGCGCGAAGCCCAACGCCTCGTAGCTCAGCAGCTCGTTGGTGGTGAAGCAGTCGTGCAGCTCGGCCACCGGGACGTCGTCGGGGCCGATGCCGGCTGCCTCGTACACCTGCTGCGCCGCCCGGCGCGTCAGGTCGTAGCCGACCAGCTTGCGCATGTCCTTCTCGTCAAAGCTGCTGTTGCCGTCGGTGCTCATGGCCTGCGCCGCGATCCGGACGCGGGCGTCCAGGCTATGGCGACGTGCAAAGTCCTCTGAGCACAGCACGGCTGCGGCACCGCCGCAGGTCGGCGGACAGCACTGCAGCCGGGTCAACGGGTCGAACACGGCCGGCGAGGCCAGCACTTCGTCGAGCGTCAGGGGCTGGCGGAAGATCGCGTTGGGGTTGTTCTGCGCATGGCGTCGCGCCTTGACCGCGATGCGAGCGAAGGTGTCGGCGCGGGTGCCGTAGAGCTGCATGTGCATGCGCCCGGCGCCCCCGAACAGCTGCGCCGCAATGGGCGCCTCGGCGTCCGTTCCCTGGATCTGCTGCATGGTGTCGAGCAGGCGTTGCGAGGGATCGGGGCGGTCCTGGAAATGCACACCCAGCGCGCCGCGCGCCATCTGTTCGAACCCCAGGGCCAGCACGCACTCTGCCGCGCCGCTGGCCACCGCCTGGCGCGCCAGGAACAGCGCGGTGGAGCCGGTGGCGCAGTTGTTGTTGACGTTGATCACCGGCACGCTGGTGAGCCCGACGTGGTAGACCGCCGCCTGCCCACTGCAGGAGTCGCCATAGACGTAGCCGGCGTAGACTTGGTTCACCGACTGGTAGTCGACCCGCGCATCGTCCAGCGCAGCCTTGGCGGCGCGAGCGCCGAGCATTGGGTAGCTCTCGCTGGCCCCGGGCTTGGCGAAGGGCAGCATGCCTACGCCGGCAACAATCACCTTGCGGTTCATCGGCATCCCTTCATTGCATCTGGTCATAGTCCAGCACGACCTTCCAGCGGCCGCCCTGCAGCTGCGAAAGACGCGACCGGTCCGAGCCCAGGTGCCGCGTCGGCGAGAAGTGCATGGGCGGATTGCCGAACATGTCGCCCGGCACGTCACCCAGGCTGTCCATCGCCTTGCCGAAACGCTCGGCGTCGAGATCGGGACCGGCCTTGCGCAGGCCCTTGGCCAACAGTTCGATCATCGTGAAGCCATAGACCGAGAAGACGGTCGGCGCTTCCTTGAACTGCGCCTGGTAGCGCGCCGCCCAGGCAGCAATGGCCGGCGATGCATCGTCGAGGTAGGGCTGTTGCGCGGTGGTCACCGCGTAGAGGCCGTCCATGTCCTTGCCGCCCAGTTTCGGGATCAGGTCCGAGTAGGCGGTCGAGGCCGCCACGAAGGTCGGCGCGTATTGCAGCTTGCGTGCCTCGGCGATCGCACCCACTGTCTCGCGGATCACGGTGCCGAGCACCACGAAGTCGCAGTCGGCCGACTTCAGCCGCGCGACCTGCGACGAGAAGTCGGTCGCGCCGCGCTTGTAGCTGGTGCGCTCGGCGAGCACCGCACCGATCGACTGCAAGCCGGCCTCGGCGCCCTGCACCACCTCGCGCCCGTAGTCGTCGTCTTGGTACAGGGTGCAGGCCTTGCGCGCCTTGCTGCGCTGATAGATCCCCGGCACTACGCCGCGGATCTGGTCCACCGATGACGGCAGCATCGCGTACTTGAGCTTGCTCAGTGGCTCGTACATGTCACGCGACAGCGCCATCGGGAACAGGCTGAAAACGCCCTTAGGCGCCTGCACCTGCATCGCCGCCAGCGCGTGCGGCGTGCCGAAGGTGCCGACGAGCGCAAACACCTTGTCCTGGTTCACCAGCTTCTGGGCCGCCAGCACGGTGCGCTTGGGGTCGTAGCCGTTGTCCTCGACCAGCAGGCGCAGCTTGCGCCCGTGCGCCCCGCCCTGCGCGTTGAACTCGGCCACCCCCATGAGCAGGCCGTTGCGCACGTCCTTGCCGTAGCCCGCGACCGGGCCCGAGAGGTCCAGAACGCTGCCCAGGGTGATCTCGTCCTTGCCGATGCCCTGGGTCTGGGCCGACGCAGCGGCGCCCGCAAGACCCAGCACAGCCGCGGCGCCGAAGCGCGCGATCCGGTCGATTTGCATGGAATGCTCCAGTTCGTCAGGTGAGAGAGATCACTTCGCCTGGTCGTAGTCGAGAACGACCTTCCAGCGGCCATCCTGGATCTGCGACAGCCGCGCCTTGTTGGAGCCCAGGTGCTGGTCCGGGCCGAAGCTCATCTCGGGCATGCCGAACATGTCGGCCGGCACCTTGAACGACTCGAGGCTCTTGACCAGCGTGTCGAGGTCGAGCTGGGGACCGGCCTTGTCCATCACCCGCACCAGCCGGTCGAGGATCACGTAGCCGTAGATCGAGTAGGCCGAAGGCGCTTCGTTGAAGCGGGTGCGATAGCTGGCCATCCAGGGCTTGAGCGCCTCGGGCGCCGTGTCCTCGTAGGGGTGCTGCACCGTCATCGTCGAGTAGAAGCCGTCCATCGCCTTGCCGCCCAGCTTGTGGATCAGATCGGTGTAGGTGCCGAAGGCGCCCAGGAAGGTCGGGTTGAAGTCGAGCTTGCGCGCCTCGTTGATCGTGCCCACGGTCTCGCGGATGAGCGTACCGGTGACCACGAAGTCGCAGCCTGCCGCCTTCAGGCGCGCCACCTGTGAAGAGAAATCGGTGGCGCCCCGCTTGAAGCTGGTCTTCTCGACCAGTGCCGCGTCGACGTTCTTGAGCCCGGCCTCGACGCCGCGCAGGATCTCCAGGCCGTACTCGTCGTCCTGGTAGATGATGCAGGGCTTCTGCGCCTTCTTCTCCTTGAACAGGCGTGCCGAGGCCGGCGCGATCTGGTCATAGTACGAAGACAAGAAGGCGAACTTGAGCTTGCTGATGGGCTCGTACATGTCGCGCGACAGCGCCGCCGGGAAGAAGTTCATCACGCTCTTGGCGTTCTGCACCGGCAGCGCGGCGTTGTTCACGCCGGTGCCCAGCGAGCCTGCCATAACGAAGATCTTTTCCTGATTGACCAGCTTCTGCGCCGCGAGCACGGCTTTCTTGGGGTCGTAGCCGCTGTCTTCGACCAGCAGCCTGATCTTGCGGCCGTGCACGCCGCCCTTGTCGTTGGCCTCGGCGACGCGCTGCAGCATGCCGTTGCGCAAGTCCTTGCCGTAGCCGGCGAGCGGTCCCGACAGGTCCTGCAACGTGCCGAGCACGATCTCGTCCTTGCTCACGCCCTGGGTCTGAGCCGCCGCGGCTGCGGCGAAAGCGACGGCGGACACTGCCAGCAGGCAGCGCGCGTGGCGGATGATCTTCTTCATGGTGCTTGTCTCCTTCGGGTGGTTGTAGTCAGCGGTGTCAGCGGTACATCGCTTCGATCTGCTCGGCGTACTTCTTCTGCACGAAGCTTCGCTTGAGCTTCATCGTCGGCGTGAGCTCCTCGTCCTCGGCGCTCAGCTGAGTCTCGAGCAGGAAGAATTTCTTGATCTGTTCGACGCGCGCGAACTTCTTGTTGACCTTCTCGATCTCCTCTTGAATGAGCGCAAGGATCTCGGGCGCACGTGCCAGGCTCGCGTAGTTGGAGAAAGGCACGTCGTGGTCTTGCGCGAACTTCTCGACGTTCTCCAGCTCGATCATCACGATCGCGCTGAGGTAGGCGCGTCGGTCGCCGATCACCACCGCATCGGTCACATAGGGCGAGAACTTGAGCTCGTTCTCCCATTCGCTGGGCGTGATGTTCTTGCCGCCGGCCGTGATGATGATGTCCTTCATGCGGTCGGTGATGCGGAAGAAGCCATCGCCGTCCTCTGCGCCGACGTCGCCGGTGTGCAGCCAGCCTTCGGCATCGATGGTCTCGGCGGTCTTCTCAGGCTGATTGAGATAGCCCATGAAGACATTGGGCCCGCGCACCAGCAGCTCGCCCGTGGTCGGGTCGAGACGCACCTCGTTGTAGGCGCTGGCTGTGCCGATGGTGCCCAGGCGGATCCGGCCCGGCGGCATCGAAGTCGAGATGCCGCCCGACTCGGTCTGCCCCCAGGCCTCGAGCATCGGCAGGCCCAGTGCCAGATACCAGCGGATCAAGTCGGGCGAGATCGGCGCCGCGCCGGTGACCAGGAAGCGGCAGCGCTGGATGCCGATGAAGCGACGCACGTTGTTCAACGCAGCCAAGCCGGCCAGGTGGTACTTGAGCTTGAGCCAGCCGCCAACAGGCTGACCGGCGAGCACGCGCTCAGCGGCTGCGTGCCCCACCGACAACGCCCAGGCATACAGCGCCTGCTGCAGCGGGCCAGCTTCCTTCACGGCGATGGTCACGGCCGAATAGAACTTCTCCCACAGCCGCGGAACCCCGCCGAAGACCGTGGGCGCGATCTCGCGCACGTTCTCCGGCACGGTGTCGGGGTTCTCGACGAAGTTCATCCGCGTGCCGGTGTAGATCGAGGCGTACAGGCCCACCACGCGCTCGGCCACATGGCACAACGGCAGGAAGCACATGCGTTCATCGCGCTCGTCCTGCGGCAGGAAGACGTTCAGCCCCTGCACCACGACCAGTAGGCCCCGGTGCGAATGCATAGCGCCCTTGGGCTTTCCGGTCGTGCCGGAGGTGTAGATGAGGATGGCCAGTTCGTCGGGGCCGCGCAGCGCGCACAGCCGATCGAACTCGCCGGGATGGGCCTGGTCGTAGGCGGCGCCTTCGCGGCGCAGCGCTTCGAGGGTGGTCACCATCGGGTCGCTGTACCGGGACAGGCCGGTCGGGTCGATCAGCACGATCTTGCGCAGGCGTGGCAGACGCGCTCGTGCCTCCAGCGCCTTGTCGAGCTGTTCCTCGTCCTCCACCACAAGCACCACGGTGTCCGAGTCCTCGCAGAGGAACTGCACCTGGCCCGCCGAGTCGGTCGGATAGATGCCGTTCGAAACGCCCGCGGCGCTCAACACCGCCATGTCGAACCAGACCCACTCGACGCGCGTGTTCGACAGGATCGACGCGCAATCACCCGGCTGCAGGCCGGCGGCCGCGAGGCCCATGGCAAGCTCGCGCACGATCACGCCGACATCGCGCGCGCTCCAGGCCTGCCACAGTCCGAAGGCCTTCTGGCGCATCATCACGGTGTCGCCGCGTGCGGCGACCGCGTTCCAAAACATGCGCGGTACGGTGTCGCCCGGCATCACGATGTCGTGGTGCGGCGCCAGGTGATCGAGGTTCCAGAGTCTGGGCATGTGCATCGGTTTTCTCATCGCCATGTCTTCTTCTTTTTCCAGCGGCGTTCGCCGCGTGCGCCCTCTTCCTTCATGCCCAGGTAGAACTCCTTGATGTCGTCCTTCTCGCGCAGGCGCTCACAGGTGTCTTCCATGACGATGCGGCCGTTCTCCAGCACGTAGCCGTAGTCCGAAGCGTTGAGGGCCATGTTGGCGTTCTGCTCGACCAGCAGGATGGTGGTGCCGCGCTCGCGATTGATGCGCACCACGATCTCGAAAATTTCCTTGGTGAGCTTGGGGCTGAGGCCCAGGCTGGGCTCGTCGAGCAGGATCATCTCGGGGCCGGCCATGATGGCGCGCGAGATCGCGAGCATCTGCTGCTGGCCGCCCGACAACAGGCCGGCGTCCTGCGCGGCCCGCTCCTTCAGGATCGGGAAGTAGCCGAACACGGTCTCGATGTCGCGCGCGACGCCATCACGGTCGCGGCGGGTGTAGGCGCCCATCAGCAGGTTGTCCTTCACCGACAGCAACGGAAAGACTTCACGGCCCTCCGGCACGTGGCTCAGGCCTTGCTGCACGATGTGCGCGGGGTCTTTCGCCGTGATGTTCCCGCCCTTGAACTCGATGCTGCCCTTGCGCGGATCGATGATCCCCGAGATGGTCTTGAGAATCGTCGTCTTGCCAGCGCCGTTGGAGCCCAGCACGGTGGCGATCTCCCCGGCACGCACCTTGAGGCTCACGCCTCGGATGGCCTTGATAGGGCCGTAGGCGCTCTCGACGTTGAGCAGTTGGAGGATGACGTCGCTCATGCCTTCCTCCGCAAGCTGCTCACATCGTCGACAGTCCCGAGATAGGCCTCGACAACGCCGGGGTCCGCCTGCACCTCGGACGGCGTACCGACTGCGAGCACAGCCCCCTGGTTCATCGCCAGCACACGGTCCGACACCTTCGACACCAGCCCCATGTCGTGCTCCACCATCAGGATGGTCACGCCGAGGTCGCGCCGGATGTCCTCGATCCAGAATGCCATGTCGCCCGTTTCCTCCACGTTCAGGCCGGACGAGGGCTCGTCCAGCAACAGCAGCTTGGGTTCGGTGCACAGCGCGCGCGCCAGCTCCACGACCTTGCGCACGCCGTACGGCAGGCCCGCCACCAGCGCATCGCGGTAGTGCTGCAGTTCGAGCAGGTCGATCACCTCCTCGACCTTGCGGCGCGTGCGGCGCTCGGCCTCGCGCACCGCGGGCGTGAACAGCATCTCGGCCCACACGCCGGTGCTGCGACGGATGTGGCGCCCGATCAGCAGGTTCTGCAGCACCGTCGCATGCTCGAAGAGCTCGATGTTCTGGAAGGTGCGCGCAATGCCGAGCGCGGCCACACCGTGCGGCGGCACCGCGTCGAGCCGCTGGCCGTCGAAGCTGAGCGTGCCGCCGGTCGGGGTGTAGATGCGGCTGATCAGGTTGAACACCGTGGTCTTGCCCGCACCGTTGGGTCCGATGAGCGTGAAAACCTCGCCCGCATGGACGTCGAAGCTGACCTTGTTGACCGCCAGCACACCGCCGAAACGCACGCTGAGATCGCGCACCGAAAGCAAGGGAGCGCTCATTTCAACCGCTCCGATTTCTGGAAGGACTTCTGCCGCTTGAACATGCCGCGCCGATAGAAAGGGTACAGCTCCAACCAGGTCCTCACCTTGAGCCATCGCCCGTACAGGCCCATCGGCTCGAGCATCACGAAGGCGATCAGCACTGCGCCGTAGACCACGCTCTGCAGGCCGGTGGCCTGCCCGATCGCCGCCGGCAGGTAGTCCTTGCCCAGCGAGATCAGCTGCGGCATGCCGATCAGAAAGATCGCGCCGAAGAAGGCGCCGTGAATCGACCCCAGCCCGCCGATCACCACCATCAGCACCAGGTCGATCGACTGCACCAGACTGAACTGCTCGGGCGAGATGAACTGCATCTTGTGGCCGTAGAGCGCACCGCCCAGGCCGGCGAGCGCGGCCGAGATCGCGAACGAGAGCGACTTGTAGCGCGCCAACTGGATGCCCATGCTCTGTGCGGACACTTCCGAGTCGCGGATCGCCACGAAGGCCCGTCCGGTCGGCGCGCGCAAGAGGTTGAGCACCACCAGCGTGCTACCCACCACGCACACCAGGCACAGGAAGTAGAAGCTCTCGGTGCTGTCGAGCGCATAGCCAAACACCTGCGGCGCCGGCACCGACTTTCCCGCATTCCCGCCAGTCACGCTCTCCCAGCGCGCCAGCGCTTCCTCGACGATGAAACCGAAGGACAGGGTCGCGATGGCCAGGTACATGCCTTTGACGCGCAGCGCCGGCAAGCCAACCACCACGCCGGCCGCCGCGGCCAGCGCCATCGCGCAGGCCAGGCTCGCCGCCAGTGGCCAGCCCCGCGCCGCCAGATAAGCCTCGGCGTAGGCGCCGATGCCCATGAATGCAGCATGGCCGATCGAGAACTGCCCGGTGAAGCCGGCCAGCAGCATCAGGCCGACGGCAACGATGGCATAAATGAACACGAAACTGAGCTGGGCCAGCCAGTACTCCGGCAGCAGCCAGGGTGCGGCGACGAGCGCCAGCATGAGCAGTGAGTACCAGAAACGGTCGCCGCAGTGGCGGGCGAGCGCGATGTCCTGGTCGTAACGGGTCTTGAATACGAAGCGCATAGGTGGCCTTGGTTTTCTTGCGGTCCTAGACCTTCTTGCGCGCGCGATCGCCGAACAGCCCGGTCGGCTTGATCGCCAGCATCAGCAGCACCACGACGTAGGGCATCACGTCCTTGAAGCCCTCGGGCAAGAAAAAGCCCGAGAGCGACTCCACCACGCCGATGATCAAACCGCCCACGATGGCGCCCGGCAGGCTGCCGAAGCCGCCGACGATAGCCGCCGGAAAGGCCTTGAGCCCGATGAAGCCCATGTTGGCGTGCACGAAGGTGATCGGTGCCAGCAGCAGTCCGGCCACCGTGGCGGCGGCCGCGGCCAGCGCCCACACCAGGCCGTTGAGGCGCTGCACCGGAATGCCCATGTAGTAGGCCGCCAGCTGGTTCTGCGACGAGGCCTGCATTGCGATGCCGACGCGCGTGTAGCGGAACAGCAGCCAGAGGCCGCCGCACAGCGCGGCGGTGGCACCGATGATCACCATCTGCTCGCCGCCGACCACCACAGCCCCCAGGTCGAGCGTGCTGCCCTTGTAGGGCACGGCCAGCGCATGCGTGTCGGTGCCGATGCCCGGCACCATGGTGACGCCGCCGCGGGCGATGTAGCCCAGGCCGAAGGTGAGCATCACGATGGAGAACTGCGGCTGGCCGAGCACGGGGCGGATCACCGCGCGCTCGATCAGCATGCCGGCCAGCGCCATCACTGCGACGGCCGCGAGCGCAGCCAGCCAAAAGGGCCAGCCCAGCACGCTCATGCCGGCCAGGCCGGCGAAGGCGCCGAGCATCATCAGGTCGCCCTGGGCAAAGTTGACGGTCTCGGTCGCCTTGTAGATGAGCACGAAGCCCAGGGCAATGAGGCCGTAGACACAGCCCTGCGCAATGCCCGCGACGATGATCTGCAATACCAGCAAGCTGTGTCTCCATCGGGGCCCCGTCGTCAGCTCCAGGGGAGCGTGCGGGGCCTGTTGTTCGAATGCCGTGCCCTTCGTTCAGGCGCACCATGGACATTAAGGAGAGGCCTCGCGCGAGGTATCGTCGTATCCGACGATCCCCGTGGCATTGCGCTGCGGGCTTTCCCGCATGTGGGCCCGCAGTGAAAAAGCCCGGTGCGACTGCACCGGGCTTCGGGGTCCGTTCGGGGCGCATGAACGCCTCATGCCGCCTCGCGGCTTCTACGCATTTCGTCGCCCGGCAAAGACAGGCGGACGCCGCTCGGCGAACGCGCGCACGCCTTCCGCAAAAGAGTCGCCATCGATCAGCGCCTGCTGGCGCTCGCATTCGAGGATCAGCTGCTGCTCCAGGCTGTTGCGGCCGGCGGCCGACGCGAGTGCGCGTGCCTCCAAGATCGCATGCGATGGCAGACGCGCCAGGCGCAGCGCCAATGCCCGGGCCGCCTCTTGCAGGATCTCGTCATCCGTACACGCCCAGATCAATCCCCACTCCGCAGCCCGTTGCGCATCAAGCTTCTCGCCGGTCAGTGCCAGGCCCAGCGCACGTGCAGGGCTGACGGAGTGCGGCACCAGCCAGCTGGAACCCATGTCCGGCACCAGCCCGAGCGAGGGCATGAAAGGCAGGTAGAAATAGGCGGAGCGCGCGGCAAGCACCATGTCGCCGGACAAGGCCAATCCCACACCGCCGCCGGCGGCCACTCCGTTGATCGCGCAGACGACGGGCACCGGCAGTGTGCGCATCTGCAGCATGATCGGACTGGCCTGCTCACGCAGCAGTTGGCCGACGTAGTCACTCAAGGTGCCGCTGGCCGGATCGGCGGCGCGACGCCCGAATTCCTGCAGGTCCGCCCCGACGCAGAAACCGCGGCCGTTGGCGGTCAGCAGCAAGGCGCGAATGTTCGGGTCTTCGCGTACGCGGTGCAGTCCGCCGAGCAGACCTTGGAGCAGCGGCTGCGTCAACGGGTTGAGCCGCGCGCCTTCATTCAGGGTCATCGTGGCGACGCCGTCCTGAACATCGAAAAGCACAGCGTCATTCATGGCGAAGGTTTCCTATGGAATTGGGGGAAGTAGGTCCGGACGACTTCGCCGTCCAGCCGGAGGGCATGGCAACCGCCCAGCGGCGTTTGGCGTTGCTCGCTGGCGCGCGCGTCTTGCGCGGCAAAGCTGCCATCGGCCCAGAACAGCTGGAAGGCGGTACTCGCCATCAGGGGCAGGAGTTCCGTGATGTGGGTGCAGCCTGCGATGCCGCGGAACAAGCGCTTCACCTGCTGGGTGAAGCCCGGCTCGATGCACAGGCCGATCACCTGCCGATAGCCGGCTTCCACGCCCGAGCATGTGGAATAAGGTGTGTGCTCGCTGAATGCGGTCGCATCCACGATCTCGCGCTGCGCGTTGAGCACCAGGCGCACCCGCATCTGGTGAATGGGCTCCTCGGCCGGGACCACCCGGCACACCAGCTGCAGCGGCATGGGCTTGGTATCGATCAGCGTGGCTTCCAGTTCGAGGAGACCATCTTCGCGCCGGAAACCTTCGCAATGGATGCGGCGGGAATGCAGCGGCGTTCGTGCGCAGGGCAGTGGTGCAAGGCTCATGCGACAGCCCCGGCCAAGTGAATAACGCCGGCCTCGTGCAGCGCGCGGATGTCCTCGGGCGCAAAGCCTGCGTGGGCGAGAAGTTCTCCGGTGTGCGCCCCCACCGTGGGTGCGGGCTGCGGAAGCCCCGAAGGCGTTCGATCGAATCGTGGCGCCGGCGCGGGCTGGCTGACGCCCTGCGGGGCGACAAAGGTGCCGCGTGCCCGGTTGTGCGGGTGCAGGGGTGCCTCGGCCATCGACAACACCGGCGCGAAACACGCATCGGTGCCTTCCAGCAGCGCGCACCATTCGTCACGCGTGCGCTGGCGCATCACCGCGTCGAGCTTGCGGCGCAACGCGGGCCATTCCCCCTGCGCCCATTGCTTCCGGAACTGCGGATCGTCGATGCCGCACAGCGTCAGCAGTTGGCTGTAGAACTGCGGCTCGATGGCGCCGATCGATACGTAGCGGCCATCCGCGCACTCATAGGTGCCGTAGAAGTGCGCCGCACCGTCCAGGAAGTTGCTTTCCCTCTGGTCTTGCCAGAAGCCCTTGGCCATGAGCCCGTACTGCGCAGCCATCAACAGCGCCGCGCCGTCGGTCATGGCCGCATCGACCACCTGCCCCTTGCCCGAGCGCTGGGCCTCGGCCAGCGCGGCGAGCACACCCACGACCAGCAGCATGCCGCCGCCGCCGTAGTCGCCCACCAGGTTCAGCGGAGGTACGGGGGGACGATCGGCCTCGCCCATGGCGTGGAGCGCGCCCGACAAGGAGATGTAGTTGATGTCGTGGCCGGCCGCCTGAGCCAGCGGCCCGGTCTGGCCCCAGCCGGTCATGCGGCCGTAGATCAGTCGCGGATTGCGCGCATGGCACACCGACGGGCCCAGGCCCAGCTTTTCCGCGACGCCGGGGCGAAATCCTTCCACCAGGATGTCGGCGCGCTCCATCAGCTGGAGCACCGCCTCGACGCCGCGCGGGTCCTTCATGTTCACCGACACCGAGCGCCGGCCGCGGTCGACGATGCTGTCGTTGCGCATCAGGTCTTCAAGGCCGCCCCTGGAAGGAGGTCCGGGTAGGCGATCGACCCGAACGACCGTGGCGCCCAGGTCGGCCAGCATCATGCAGGCGAACGGCCCCGGGCCGATGCCAGCCAGTTCAATGACAGTGATGTGGGAGAGAGGCCCGGACATGACACAGCTTTCGAAAAGAAGGGAGAGCAGAAGAATTCATGCGCAGGCGCGGCGGTCGCGCCACAGCGTCGGTGGGTAGTAGCCGGTCCAGTCGGCCTCGATGCGTTGAAAGGGCACGTCCGACCAGATGCCGTGATCGCGCAGGTATTCCATGTGCACCAATCCGTCGGCCTTGAACTGCTGAAGCACCGCGTCTTGCGTGCCGTCGAACTCGGTCGGCGGCACGCCCATCAGCGCGCACAGTTCCTTGTTGAACGCGGGCACAGCCTTCACCCAACGACCTTCCAGGTAGAGCGCGGCCCAGCCGTGGTGCATGAACACTTCGCGCCCGCCCATGGCCTGTTGCATCTTCGGCGTGCTGAAATGATTGACGACGTCCGACAAGCCGATTGCGGCCGGGATGCCGGCGCGGCGCGCCGCGGCCACCAACAGCGCCGCCTTCGGGATGCAGAAAGCCTCGCCTTCCGCCACCACGGTACTGGCCCGAAAGCCCGCGGGGGTCAACCGCACGTTGCCCGCGTCATAGCGGACCTGATCGCGCACCGCGCCAAACAGCCGAACAGCCTTCTGCGTCGGCGTCGTCGCGTCCCGGATTGCATCGGCCACGAACTGCGCGACCGAAGGAGCGCTGAAGTCCAGGAACTCCGTGGCCGCCAGGTAACGATCACCCGGTTCGGGCCAACCGTAGGGAGTGAATTCCGTCTCGTTCATCGCCGCTCACATGCGCTTGGCGACTTCTTCGAGCATCACCTCGGTGGCACCACCGCCGATGGTCAGGATGCGGGCGTCGCGTGCCATGCGCTCCACCGGCGTGCCGATGATGAAGCCGGTGCCGCCGTGCAACTGCAGGCAGGTGTGCACCACTTCCTGCAGCGTCTCGGCTGCGAAGGCCTTGAGCATCGACACCTCGCGCACGGTGTCCTTCCCCTCGGCGATCATCTGGGCACACTGGTAGGTGAGCGCACGCGCTGCCGCAGCCTTGGACGCGATCCAGGAGAGCTTGTTGCGCACCACCTGCTGGTCCCACAACGTCTTGCCGAATGCCTGGCGTTGGCGCACGTAGTCCACCGTCAGTTCGATGGCGCGGGCGCAGGTGCCCGAGACCAGCGCGCCCACCACCAGCCGTTCGTTCTGGAACGTGCTCATGATGTAGTAAAAGCCCTTACCCTCCTCGCCCAGCAGCGCATCGGGCGCCAGCTTCATGTCGTCGAAGAACAGCTCTGCGGTGTCGGACGAGCGCCAGCCATGCTTGTCGAACTGACGCGCGACCTTCAGACCGGGGTTCCCTTTCTCGACGATGAACAACGAGATGCCGCGACTGCCCTTCGCATCGGGATCGGTGCGGGCCGCCACGATGAAGATGTCGCCATATACGCCGTTGGTGATGAAGGTCTTGGAACCATTGAGCACCCAGCCGCCATCGGACGTGCGCTGCGCGCGCGTCTTGAGGCCGGCGACGTCCGAGCCCGCGTTCGGCTCCGTGACGCACACGGCGCCCACCTTCTCACCCGCGCAGGCTGCAGGCAGGTACTTCAGTTTTTGTTCGTGCGTGCCGCGGTGCGCGATGTGGCCGATGGACATGTCGCTGTGCACCGTGAGGGCCGAGGCCACGCCGCCATAGCCGGAGCGTGCCAACTCCTCCCCCAGGACGACAGAAGCCAACGGGCCCATGCCACCACCGCCGTACTCGACAGGGTGGCGCATCCCGAGGAACCCGAGCTGGCCCAGATCGCGGAACAGCTCGCGCGGGATCTCGCCCGAAGCTTCCCAGGCATCGGCGCAGGGAACGATGCGCTCGCGGACAAAACGGCGCACCTGCTCGCGCACCATGCGCAGGTCTTCGTCGAGGAGGTCAGGTTCCAGAAATTCGAATTCGGTCATAGGGGTGGATGCGTGATGGATTCAGTTCGAAGAACGGGCATGCCGAACCATTTAATAGACCGGCGTGTCGGTTTATTTTAATGATGCAACTGACTCTGTGCAAGCAGCGCTTGCTACACTTCCCGCCCCAAGGAGGACCGCATGCCCCGCGTACGTTCAGACGACTATGAATCCAAGAGCCAGGCCATCATGGACTGCGCTGCCGCCCTTTTTGCCAAGGAGGGCTACCCTGCGGCCAAGATGCAGGATGTGGCCAAAGCGTGCGGGGCGACCAAGTCGATGCTCTACCACTACTTCCCGGCGAAGGACGATCTGCTGTTTGCGATGCTGCAAGAGCATCTGCAGCGGCTGATCGCCGCGCTGGAGGAAGCGCTGACCGGCAAGGGCAAGCCGGGCGAGCGTATGCAACGGCTGGTTCAGGCCTACATGCAGAAGTCGGTCCAGTCGCGCCGCCGTCACATGGTTGCGATGAGCGATGTGAAGTTTCTTCCCAAGGCCAAGCAGGCGCCGCTCATTGCGCTGCAGCGCCAACTGGCCGAACTCATCGCGGGCCTGTTGCGGGAGCTGAACCCCCATCTGGCCGACAACCTGTACAAGCCCTACACCATGATGCTGGTGGGCATGCTCAACTGGACCGACTTCTGGTATTCGTCCACCGGCCCGGTGAAGCCCCAGGAACTGTGCGACCGCATGGCGCGCCTTTTTCTCAACGGCTTCCTGGCAGAGAAGGGTTGAGACGAGGGGGCGCACCCTGCGCCCCTGCCCGTTCTCACTGCACCAGTTTGTAGGTCGAGGTGGCCGGATCGGCCTTGAGCAGGAACAGCTTGGGCGCCGCCAGATGGTTCGTCGCCGAGAAGCTGATCGGCGTCATGGCACCCGTTTCCAGCTTGCTGAGCTTGGCCAGTTCAGCGTTGGTGCAGTCCCAGGTCAGCGCCTTGCCGCATCGCTCCATCGCCGTGAACAGCGCGCGCGCCGCCGCGTAGCCGGTGAACGAGTAGCGGTTCACGCGCGTGCGCTCCTCCGCGGAAAGATGCCGCTCCAGCTTCTCCATGAAGCCCTTCGCCTCCGGAGCGCTCTCCAGGTAGACGTAGTCCACCGTGTACACGTTTTCACCGGCCGAGCCCATCATCTTGGCACTGGCGGGCACGCGCGAAACGTAAGTCACGCCGACCGGGATCTTGTGACCGATGCGCTCGAGCTCCTTGACCATGGTGACGTTCTCGCCGAGCACGCCGCCCGCCATCAACGCTTCGGCGCCGGCCTGCTTGACCTTGAGGATTTCCGACGAGAAGTCCGACTGACCCTTCTTGAAGATCTGGCTGGAAACCAGCTCCAGCTTCTTCTCCTTGGCCGCGCGCTCGAACCCGTCGCGCACGTTCTCGCCGTAATCGTCGTCCTGCGAGATCAGCGCCCATTTCTTGCCGGGGTAGCGCTCCGCCATCTGGACCACCAGGCCGTAGACCGCTTCGCGCATGTCGTAGCCCACGGCGAACACATTCTTGATGGTCGGCTTGTACAGCCCTTCGTAGGTGGTGATGGGCGCCATGGCGGGCACGCCGGCCTGCTTGAAGAGCGACATCGCGGCCTGGGCCTGGGCCGTGCCCGAGATCGAGGTGAACGCAAAAACCTTGTCGCTGTTCAGGAGCTTGCGAACGCCCTGGATCGTGCGCGAAGGCACATAGCCGTCGTCCTCGGAGACCAGGCGCAGCTTGCGGCCATGGATGCCGCCGTTGGCATTCGCTTCGGCGACCGCGACCTTCACGCCCAAGTTGTGCGCCACGCCCAACATGGCGGGCGGACCGGTCAGCGGCAGGATGTCGCCGATGACGATCTCGCTGTCCGTCACGCCCTGCTGCTGCGCCGATGCAGGCGCAGCGACGCCGGCGGCCAGCAAGCTGGCGGCAGCAAGCTGCAAGAGTTTGTGCTTCATGGATGTCTCCTGATAGTTGTGGCAATCAGCCGTTGGGAAAACTCGCGGAATCAGTAGCGCAGCGGCCAGAACACCCACGCGTGGCGCAGGTCGTGCCACATGCCGCGCAGGCCACGCGGATCGAAGCGCAGGAAGGCGACGATGGCCAGGCCATAGAGAATGGTCTTGATCTCGTGCGCGCTGGTCGTCATCAGCTCGGCCAGGCGACCGCCGAGGCCGGCCATCAGCGCCGAGAACACCTCGGGCATGCTGACGATGAACACGGCGCCGAGGACAGCGCCGAGCACGGAGCCGATGCCACCAACGATGATCACCGCCAGCGCCTCGATGCTCAGCAGGAAGGGATAGCCCTCCACCGAGACGATGCCCATGTACATGCCCATCAGCGCCCCGGCCACACCGGTGAGCGCCGCGCTCACGAGAAAGGCCAGCAGCTTGTAGCGCACCAGGCTGATGCCCATGGTGCGCGCCGCGATGTCGTTGTCGCGGATCGCCACCAGCGCCCGGCCGACATAGGAGCGCCGCAGGTTCAGCACCACCATCACCGCCAGCACGCACATCGCCACGCAGAACCAGTAGAAGGCCCTGTCGCTGGACAGGTCCATGCCGAGCATCACCGGGCGCTCGACGGCGATCCCGCTGCCCGCCCCGGTGAACTTGCCGCCCGCGAGGATGCCGGCGCTCACGATGTGCGCGAACGCCAGGGTCGTGATGGCCAGGTAGAGCCCGTGCAAGCGCAGCGAAGGAATGCCCACGATCAACCCAAAGGCTGCCGGCACGACGGCCGACATCACGAGCGCAAGTTCGGGCGGCAGGCCCAGCCGCGTGACACCGATCGCATAGGCGTAGCCGCCGAGCATGAGAAAGCCGACGTGGCCCAACGAGATCAGCCCGGTGAACCCGGTGAGCACCATCAGGCCCAGTGCGCCCACGATCGTGAACAGGATCACCGTCATGTGCGACAGCACGTAGTTGCTCATGACGAACGGCGCCCCGATCAGCGCGACCAGCAAGACCGCCACCCAGGCTTTCACCGCGGGCGAGTCCGTCAGGACCACCAGGTCGCTGTACTTTTGTTTGAAGAAGCCGCTGCGCATCAGACCCTCTCAATTCTTTTTTCACCGAACAGACCGAAGGGCCGCACCATCAGGACCACCAGGATCAGGACGAAGCCGGCAATCTCCTTGAGCGTGCTGGGCAGGTAGCCGCCCACAAGGTTCTCCAGCACGCCGATCACCAGGCCGCTGACGCCCGAGCCCAGGATGGCGTCGAAGCCACCCAGCACCGTTGCGGGAAAGGCTTTCAGGCCGAGTTCGAAGAGGGTGGGCGCCAGGCCATAGATGACCGCGAAGAACGCGCCAGCGAGACCGGCAAGGCCGGACGCTGCCGCCCACGCCACCGCCTGCACGCGCGCCGTGGACACGCCCATCAGGCGCGCCGTTTTCTCGTCCGCCGCCACCGCGCGCATGGCCACGCCGAAGCGGCTGCGGCTCAGGAAAAACCAGAAGCCCGCCAACGCCAGCAGCAGCACGGCGATCACGGCGATCTGGCTGACACGCATGCCGATTCCGCCCAGGTGCACGATGGTGTCCGCGCCCGCCACCGCAAACTTTTGCGGAGAGGCGCCCCAGATCAGGGTCACCAGGGAGCGCAGCATCACGGACAGGCCCACCGTCACCAGCACGACGGACAGCACCGACTCGCCGAGCATGGGTCGCATGATGAGCCGCTCGCAGATCAGGCCCAGGAGCGCGCCCACCACCACCGCCACGAGCACCGTCAGCACGGCGCCGGTGCCCAGGGTGACGGCGATCGACCAGGAGGTGTAGGCGGTGAGCATGCCCATCTCGCCCTGTGCGAAGTTGACGATGCCGGTGGCCTTGTAGATCACCGCGAAGCCCATGGCGACCAGTCCATAGATGGCACCGATCGCCATGCCCGAGACGACCAGTTCGATGAAATAGCTCATGACGCTTGCCCGTAGATCTGTTCGAGCTCGCGCCCGAACTTCTTGTTGATGAGGCCGCGGCGGACCTTCTGCGTGGCGGTGATTTCGCCGTCGTCGTGGTCCAGCTCCTTTTCGAGGAGCACAAACCTGCGGATGTTTTCCACCCGTGCAAAACGCGAGTTCACCTCGTCGACCACGCCCTGGATGAGCGCCACCACATCGGGCAGGAGCGTCACCGACTTGAAGGTGGTGTATTGCAGGTCGCGCTCGGCGGCCCACCGGCCCACGCTGTCGAAGTCGATCTGGATCAGGCCGCCCAGGAACTTGCGGCCCTCCCCCACCACGATGGCCTCGCGGATGTACGGGCTGTCCTTCAACGCGTTCTCGATCTCCGAGGGCGCGATGTTCTTGCCGCCGCTGGTGATGATGATGGCCTTCTTGCGGTCCACCACCGCGACCTCGTCCTCTCCGCGCAGCTCCACGATGTCGCCGGAGGCGAGCCAGCCGTCGGCCTGCAGGATCTCGCTCGTGCCCTTGTCGTCGAACAGATAGCCCTTGAAGACACCGGGCGAGCGCAGGAAGACTTCACCGTCCGCGCCGAGCTTCCATTCAGTTCCCGGCATCGCGGGTCCGCAACTGGCATTCAGGAAAGGGCGTCCCGGCACCTGCACGAACCCCAGCCCGCACGACTCTGTGAGTCCGTAGCCCTGGCCCACCGGCACGCCGATGATGTCAAAGAAACGCAAGGTCTCGGGCGACACCGACGCGCCGCCGCACATGCGGGTGTGGGTGCGGTTCAATCCCATGTGGCGCTGCATGTTGCGAAACAGCGCGGCGTACCAGAAGCCAAACTCCAGCCGATCGCCCAGTGCCGTGAGCCGGCCCTTGGCCGCACGGCGGTCGGACAGCACCCGCCCGCGCTTCATGCCCACACGGTAGACCCAGCGAGACAGACGGCTGGCGTCCTGCATCTTGAACTCGAAGCCCTGCTGCAATTTCTCCCAGATGCGCGGCACGCCGAGAAAGAAGGTCGGAGCGATCTCGCGGATGTTGGTGGCCACCGTGTCGACGGACTCGGCAAAATTCACGCAGCCGCCCGAGATCAGGTGCTGCACCGTGGAGTAGGCACGCTCGGCCACGTGGCACAAAGGCAGGTAGCACACCGACTCGAACGGCTGGTCGTGCATCCGACGCGCCGCGCGGTAGGCGTAGGTGCCATAGATGAAGTTGCGGTGCGTGAGCATCGCGCCCTTCGGCGGCCCGGTGGTCCCGGAGGTGTAGACCAGGATGTTGACGTCGTCCGGCACCAGGCTCTCGATGCTGGCATCGAGCCGCTTTTCCGCCGTGGCATCCTCGGCCGCGAGCTGGTCGCCCAGCGCCATCAAGTGCGCGAAGCTGTGCGGCCGGCCCGGCTCGTAGCGGCGCAGTCCTTTCATGTCGACGCAAAAGAGATGCTGCAGATGCGGCAAGCCGGCTTCGCTGGCCATCGCATCGAGCACCTTGTCGGTCTGTTCCTGGTCGCCGGTGATCGCCACCTTCGCCTGGCAGTGGCCTGCGATGTACAGCACTTCGGCCCAAGGGTTGGTGGGATAGATGCCCACCACCTGGACACCGATCATCTGGGCACCCAGGTCGGCATAGAACCACTCTGGGAGCCCTTCGGCCGCGATGATGATGCGGTCGCCGCGCCGCAGGCCGAGCTTCATCAGGCCCAGTGCCGTGCGGCGCGCGTCGCGGTAGTAGTCGGCCCAGGTGCGCGTGCGCCAGATGCCGTTGACCTTCTCGCGCAGCGCCACCTGCGCGCCGCGCTCGCGGGCACGGGCGCGCAGCAGGGCCGGCAGCGTGCCTTCGCCGCGAATCAATTGTTCGTGCTCAAACATGGCTGCCCTCCTCTCCGAGGTAGGCCGCCAGCACGGCCGGGTTCGCAGCCACCTCGGCCGGCGTTCCCTGCGCGATCAGGCAACCGAAATCCAGCACGTACACACGGTCCGAAAGGTCCATCACCACTTGCATGTCATGTTCGATCATCAGCACCGCGACGCCGAATTCGTCGCGGATGTCCAGGGTGAAGCGGGCGATGTCCTCTTTCTCTTCACGGTTCATGCCCGCCACGATTTCGTCGAGCAGCAACAGGCTGGGCTCGCAGGCCAGCGCCCGGCCCAGCTCGACGCGCTTTTGCTGGCCATAGGCCAACTGGCTCACCGGCTTGTCGCGCAGCTCTTCGATCTCCAGGAACTCGATGATCTGTTCGACCTTTTCACGCGCGGCGATCTCCTCGCGCCGCGGGCGGCCCCAGAACGCGAGCGACTCCAGCACGGAATAGTTGAAGTGGATGTGGCGCCCGACCAGCAGGTTCTCGATCACGCTGCCTTGACGGAACAGCGCCAGGTTCTGAAAGGTGCGGCCGATGCCCAGGCGGGCAAACTCGGAAGACTTGAACTTCGCCGTGTCCTGGCCCTTGAACAGGATCTGCCCCTCGCTGGGCGGCAAGACGCCGCTGACGAGGTTGAAGGTGGTGGTCTTGCCGGCGCCGTTGGGGCCGATCAGGCTCACGATCTCGCCCGGCATCACCTTCAGGCTGACTGCGGTCACGGCCTTGACGCCGCCGAAACGCTTGGAGATGCCGATCGCCTCCAGGACCGGGGCGTGCGCAGGCGTGCTCATGACAGCCACCTCTTGCGGCGCTTGTAGTGCTTGACGTCTTTCATGCTGGTGCGCCCGGGCTGCGAGCTCAGGCCAAGGTAGAACTCCCGCACGTCGGCGTTGCGGCGCAGTTGCTCGCTGGTGCCGTCCAGCACGACGCGGCCGTTCTCCATGATGTAGGCGTAGTCGGCGATGGCCAGGGCCCGGTTGGCGTTCTGCTCGACCAGCAGGATCGTCAGGCCGGTGGTGTCGCGCAGCTTCTGGATACTGTGGAAGATCTCACTGACGATCAGCGGCGCCAGGCCCAGCGAAGGCTCGTCGAGCGCCAGCACGCGCGGCCGACTCATGAGCGCACGCCCGATGGCCACCATCTGCTGTTCACCACCGGACAGGTAGCCCGCAACCGTGCCGCGCAGGTCGGCCAGCCGCGGGAACAACGCGAACACTTCTTCGCGTCCACGCGCCAGGCTGGCTGCAGCCTGCAGGTGCGCCCCTGCGATCAGGTTCTCTTCCACCGTCAGCGTGGCGAACAGGCGGCGCCCCTCCGGCACTTGCACCATGCCTTGACGCACGATGGCAGGCGCCAGCGCCTTTTCGATGGCTTGGCCGTTCAGCAGGATCGAGCCCTTCTCGATCTTGCCGTCTTCGGCATCCAGCACGCCCGACACGGCCTTGAGGACCGTGGACTTGCCCGCGCCGTTGGAGCCCAGCAAGGCCACGATCTGACCTGGCCGGACTTCCAGCGACACGTCACGCACGGCTTCGATGGCTCCGCCGTAAACCACTTGGATGTTGTGGATGGCAAGCGCAGGCTTCGGTGGGTCGCCTGAAGGTTGAGTGATGACCATACATCGAGAAATTTGAGGCCGGCGCCGCCGGCCTTGTGGAAAGGAACATGCTCTTTTATAGACCGTCTCGTCGGTCTGATAATGAGCGAATTATGGGAGGCTTCGAGAGCCCTGACGCTGGGGATTACCCTCGAAGGGACCGTGTTCTCGCGAAGCGGAATTTCTGGCGCCCTGCACGGCCTCCCGCACGTGCGTGCGTGCCGCTCAATCAGTCCGCGTAGGCCAGCAGGCAGTCCTGAGTGGCCGTTGCCACATGACGCCCCTCGAGGTCGTGGTAATGGGCAATGGAGAGTCCACGCCCATGCGCCGCATGCAGGCTCTCGGACGCCACGTGCAGCCAGCCGTCGCAGCGCGGCACCCGGTGCAACCACACGCCATGGTTGAGGCTGGTGATGTAGATCGGCCGCTCGCCCGCCCGCTTCAGGTGCGGCGCCATGCTGCAGAAGTTGAGCCACCAATCGGACAGATAGGCAAAGCACGCGGCCTGCACCCGCGGCGCATCGGGAAGGCCGTGCGGCACCCGCATCCAGTAGCGGAAGCGATGGTCTGCCGTAGTCCCATCCAGTTGGCGTTCTGCGTCCGGAATGCGGAACTCGATGCAGTCGTTGACATCGCGGCCATAGCCACCCATCAGCGCCAGCTGGTCGCGCAGCGTCGATGACACCTGCGCCAGGCGAGGCAGGCGCCCGGGAACTTCGTCGGCAGGCGCCAAGCTCGGCCGCGCGTGCGTCGGCCCATCAAGAGGCAACGCGCAACTCACCTGAGCCTGGAGCACCGTGCGCTCACCCTGCGCCCCACGCACTCCGACCGAGTGAAAACGCTTGCCACTCTGCAGGTCCGACACCGTGTAGTCGACCGGCTGGTCCGGCATCGCGCCCTGTAGAAACAGGAATTGCATCGCCGTGGGCTCTCGCTCCGGCGGCGCATCGAGCAACGCCGCATGGAACGCCTGCCCCAGCAACTGGCCTCCATAGGAGCGGCCGTTCTGGTTCGAGTCGCTGTAGCGGCTGCGCCAGGTCTGCGGCGCAATCCGGTCCAACGCCATTCGCTGCGCCAGCGTGATGGCGCGGTCCACAGCCGCGTCGTTCATTCCGCGGCCAGCTCGGGCCGGCGATGGCCGTTCGTGCGCGGTGCGATGCCCGGCTTCAGGCGCCAGTCCGCACCGAATTCATCGAGCCGGTGCAACGGCATGGGCGCCTCCTGGCCGATGCCACGCAGTCGCTGGGAGAACGCATCGATGTAGCCGGCGCGCGTCTCGGGTGTGGTGTAGTGGATGGACCACGACGCATGCGGCGCCAGTACCTCGAAGCCCGCGTAGGCCAGCGTGCCATGGAGCAGGTGCCACAGATTCACGTCCAGATGGGCCAGCAGGCCGTCGGGCTCGACCATGCCGGGCAGGCACGCGGTGCTGGTGCACACGAGCGCGCGCCGCCCCTTCATGCCGCCGGCGTCGAAGCGCCGGCCCTTGCCGTACACCACGCCATTGACGAACACGCGGTCGAACCAGCCCTTCATGATGGCCGGCACCGAGAACCACCACAGCGGGAACTGCAGGATCAACATGTCGCACGCGAGCAGCTTGTCGATCTCCGCCTGGATGTCCGGCGCGAAGGCCTGGTGTTCGTGGGCATGCTTCTGCTCACGGTCGTATTGCAGCGCATCGGGGAAGCGCCGCTCGCGGAAGTCCTCGGCACTGGCGACGGGATTGAAGCCCATGGCATAGAGGTCGGACACCACGACCTGGTGTCCCTCCTCCTGCAGCACCTGTATCGAGCGGTCCAACAGGCCGCGGTTGAAGGATTTCGGTTCCGGGTGGGCGTAGACGATCAGTATGTTCATAGACAAGGGGCTTGCGCCCTCCTCGTGATTTCGTTGTTGCAGTGAGTCAATGGAAAGTGGCCTCAACCGGGGCTGTCCCGGCTTACCCAAGCAGCGCGGCAGTCGCGGGCGCCGCTGGCGAAGCCGGCAGACAATCCTTGAGGGACACGGATTCGTCGCCCAGCACGGAGGCATCCACCACCCCACCCGCGGCAACCAACCGCTTGGCGAGCATGAAATCGGCTGGCCGGTTCACTGCATCGGCTGCGATCACCACCCCTTTTGCCAGATAGAAGGCGATGAAGCGCCGCGACGCAGGATCGCCTCGCAGAACGCAGGCCTCGTGCCCCTGCGACAAGCCGACCATCTGCAACTTGAGGTCGTACTGATCGGACCAGAACCACGGCACCGCGTGGTTGGGCTTGGGCTTGCCGCACAACGCCGAGGCAGCGGCTCTGGCCTGCTCCAATGCGTTCGGGACGGACTCGAGGCGAATGTGCCGGTTGTAGAGCGCACTGTGATGCGCGGTGCAATCGCCCGCCGCAAAGATGTCGGGGTCGGAGGTTTGCGAGAACTCGTCGACCACGATCCCGCCGTCGATGGCGAGTCCGGCCGCCTGCGCCAGTTCCACGTTGGGAAGCATGCCGACGCCGGCCACCACGATGTCGGCAGCAATGCGTTCGCCCGAAGCACACACCAACGCGGTGATTGCGCCATCGTCCGCCAGTTCTGCGCGTTCGACGGACAGCCCGGTGCGCAGTTGCACGCCCGCCTCGCGATGCACGGCTTCGTAGAAGGCCGCCACCTGCGCACCGGTCACCCGAGCAAGCACACGCGGCAGTGCCTCGATCACCGTCACCTCGGCGCCGAACTTTCGCGCCGACGCCGCCAACTCGAGCCCGACATAGCCACCGCCCACGACGACCAGGCGTGCGCCTTCTTTCAGCCCGGCGCGAATCGCATCGGCATCCGTGAGCGTTCGAAGGTAGTGCAGGTTGCGTGGCTTTGCACCTGCGTCCAGCCCAGGCAACACGAGCGTGCGCGGGCGCCCGCCCATGCACAACGCCAGCTTCGTGTAGGGCATGACCCGGCCGTCCTGGAGACGGACACGATGACCCGCCCGGTCGATCTGGACAAGATGCGCGCCCGAATACACCTGCACCCGTGCCGCCTCGTAGGCCGACGCAGGCCGCAGTGCAAGTGACTCAAAGCTCGCGGCACCATGCAGGTATGCTTTGGACAGCGGGGGTCGCTGGTACGGCAGCA